>DAITQE010000323.1:4141-5131 GCA_036833235.1 Opitutus sp. | reverse complement strand
CATCAACACGGCGCAAGCCTACGCGGCCACCGATCGGCGCTTCCACGCGCGTGTAGGCGAGCTGCAGGCGCGCATCGTCAACTTGTGCCTGCACCGAGGCCAACGTCCCTTCCCGTTGCGCAACCATCGCTTGCTGCAGCTCGAGCTGCTGATTTGTCACGAGTTTTTGCTCGTGCAGCTGTTCAATGCGCTCGAGATCGCTGCGGGCGCTTTTCACCTGCGCCGCAGTTTGTTGCAGCTGGCCCTCCATCTGCGCGAGGCGAATCTTGTAAGGTGCAGGATCGATCTCCGCCAGCAGCTGCCCGCGCTCGACGCGCTGTCCCTCCTCGAAAGCAACGCGCAACAACTGGCCGTCGACGCGGCTTTTGACCGTCACCATGTTCAGCGGAGTGACGGTGCCGATCGCTTTCAGGTGCACGGCTAAATCCTGCACCCTCGCTGCGACCGTTCGCACCGGCACCAGCGGCGGCCATCCGGCGCCGGCCCACGCGGGCTGCGGATAACGATGGTTGGTCCGCGGCGCGCGAAATGCAAAATACCACACACCAACGGCGATGACGACCACGACTCCGAGGTAAAGGACCCAGCGGGCGCGTGAACGAGAAGACGGTAAATCAGGCATCGTCAGCTATGACGAACTGATCGCAAAAAGGCTTCATCTTTTCCGAAACTCCTCACGATTCCTCCCCAGTCATTCTCGGACGGTGCCCGGCGGACTTCGCGCCAAGATTGAACCGCGAAGAGAAACCGGCGTCAGCGCTTCAACTCCACCACGATTTGAATCTCGACCGTGGAGCCGCGGGGCAAGCCGTTCACCGCGACCGCGGCGCGGGCGTGTTTCCCAGCGTCGCCGAAAATCTTCACGAACAGATCACTCGCGCCATTGATCACCGCTGGACTGTCGGCGAATCCGTCAACGGCATTGACGAAACCGTTCACCATCACGATTCGCGCCACGGCGTCCAAGGAGCCAACAGCCGCTTTGATGTT
>DAITQE010000323.1:0-4131 GCA_036833235.1 Opitutus sp. | reverse complement strand
CCCGCCACCGGTAACAAGAAAATTGTCCTCGACGCGCAAACCTCCGCCGCCTTCTGCGCTGACTGCACCGTGTGCTCTTTTCCGACCTGCCCGGTGTGAGTCATCTGGCCGTTCACCATGCAAATCGTGCCGGCACAATACAGCAGATCTCCCGTCCGAACGGTCGGCACATAGCTGCCCGCGGCCGCGGGCGGATTAGGCAGAGCAAGACCGAGTGCGGTAAGTGAAGCTTCAGGATTCATCCTCTGGTAAACTCACGCAAAGAGTGCCCGACGCAAAGCGGAATTTCTACAAATCGCGCCCCGAAACAAAAGACTTGGGCTTGATTGCGTACGCACTGAATCACCCATTTCCTTCAGGAGCCAAAGGCGTTCACTCGCGCGCTGTACAACTGTCGGCATCCACCGCGCCTCATCGTCCCATCTCACTCTCGAAATCCGCCACCCCATGTCCTCGTTCGCGATGCCGGTATTTCTCGTCTGCAACTATCTCGCCAATCCACTCGGCATCCATGACGCCGCACCGCGCCTGAGCTGGCAGCTTTCGCCGGTAGACGGACACCGCGGGATTGCGCAGACCGCGTATCAGATCAAGGTCAGCTCCCAGCCAGGCGACCCGGCGGATCTTTGGGACAGCGGCCGCATCGAAAGCGATGCCACCACCCAGATTTCCTATGCGGGGAAGGCATTGCCGTCCCGGACTCGCGCATATTGGCAGGTTACCTCGTGGGATGAACGCGGGCAGCCCAGCACGTCGCCGAACGGAGCGACTTATTGGGAGGTCGGTCTGCTTAATCGCGGCGATTGGAGCGCCCAGTGGATTGGCGCATCCTGGCACGGCGCCGGTCAAACGGGATCTCCTGCTCCTTATTTACGTCGGGGATTCACGTTGGCCTCCAAACCGAAATCCGCCCGGCTCTACGTGACGGCGCTTGGTTTGTACGAAGCCTTTCTCAATGGACACCGCATCGGCACCGGCCGGTTAACCCCCGGTTGGACCGATTACAATAAACGGGTGCAGTATCAGGTTTTTGATGTCACCGATCAACTCACCGCCGGTGAAAATGTGATCGGAGCGGTTCTCGGCGATGGCTGGTATTGCGGGCATGTCGCCCAGAAAGGTCGGCAGCTCTATGGGGACCGGCCCAAACTGCTCGCCCAACTCGAAATCACCCAGGCTGATGGCACGCGCGAAATCGTCGCAACCGATGCCACCTGGCAGGTGGCCGCCGGCCCAATTCTCGAAGACGATTTACTCATGGGCGAGAGCTACGACGCGCGCCAGGAGCTGACTGACTGGATGAAGCCGAAGCCCGTTGTTGGAAACTGGGTCCAAGCGAAGCTCTTTCCAGACCCAGACATTGCTCTTTCATCGATGTTAACGGGATCCGTCAAAGCACACGAGGAATTGGCCCCGCGCGGCGAACCGAAAGAAGTTCCGGGCTGGGGCCAAAGTGCCTTCATCTATGATTTCGGTCAGAATCTCGTCGGAACGGTGACGCTGCGCATCAAGGCGCCCGCTGGCACCACGATAAAATTGCGCTACGCTGAAATGCTCGATGCGTCTGGCGGGCTGTATGTGGAGAACCTCCGCACCGCACGTGCGACCGATTACTACACCTGCAAGGGCGATCCCGCGGGTGAAACCTGGACGCCTCGTTTCACGTTCCACGGGTTTCGATACGCCGAGGTCGGCGGAATTCCTGCCGGTGTCCAGCTCGGAGCGGATGCACTCACCGCTCACGTGCTCCACAGCGACCTGCCAGTCACGGGATCTTTTTCCTGCAGCGAACCGCTGGTCGATCAGCTGCAGCACAACATCGAATGGAGCCAGCGCGGCAACTATCTCGAGGTGCCAACTGACTGCCCACAACGCGATGAACGACTCGGCTGGACCGGCGATGCGCAAGTGTTCATACGCACCGGCGCCTGGCTCCGCGACGTCGCCCCGTTCTTCAACAAATGGCAGCGCGACATTGCCGACGCTCAACAGCCCAGCGGCGCGGTGCCAGCAGTAACCCCCGCCGTCGACCTCGCTCCCGCCGATGGCGGCTCCGCCTGGGCGGACGCGGCTCTGATCTGTCCTTGGACCATCTATCAATGTTACGGTGACCGCGCGCTCCTGCAGACGCACTACGAGGCCCTTTGCCGTTACGTGGAATATCTCGGAACGCAGTCGCAAAACGACATCCGCCTTCATCCTGATCTCGGCAAATGGGCCGGTTTCGGCGACTGGCTCGCGCTCGACGGCAGCGGACAAACTGACGGCGGCACGCCGAAGGATCTGATCGCAACGGCATTTTACGCCCACGACGCACGCCTGCTTGCCCAAATGGCGCGCGTGGTCGGGCGTCCGGCTGACGCGGAGCGCTACGACACCCTCGCCGCCCGAATCACGAAAGCATTTCAACGCCGTTTCGTAACGGCCGATGGACTGGTCGCGGGCAACACGCAGACGAGTTACGTGCTCGCGCTCCACTTCGATTTGGTGCCGGTTGAATTACGACCAAAGCTGGTTGCCGAACTGGTCCGCGACATCCGGCACCGCGGCAACAAGCTCAGTACTGGATTTGTTGGTACGCCATATTTGTTGCATGTTCTCTCGGACGAAGGTCAGCTCGATCTCGCGTACACCTTGCTCATGCAGCAGCAATGGCCCTCCTGGCTTTATGCGGTGACGCAAGGGGCAACTACGATTTGGGAGCGATGGGACGGCTGGACGAAAGAAAAAGGATTTCAGGATAAAGGGATGAATTCGTTTAACCATTACGCGTACGGTGCGGTGGGCGACTGGTTGTACCAAGTCGTGGCGGGAATCGAAATCGATCCCCAGCATCCGGGCTACAAGCACATTTTGTTGCAGCCACAGCCGGGCGGTTCGTTGACCTCCGCGAGAGCGAGCCACCATTCGCCATACGGCGAGATTGCCAGCAGCTGGCGCCGAAGTGAAACCCGCTTCGAGTGGAGCATCACGGTTCCCCCGAACACCACCGCGACCGCTCGTTTCCCGATTCCAGTCGGTGCCACTATTCTGGAAGGACAGCGGCCGATTTCCGAGAGCCCCGGTGTCGCAGCGATTCAGAATTCGCAGACGGCCGCGCCGACGTTCGAGCTCACTTCCGGCCGCTACCAGTTCACGGCGACGTGGACACCGCCGTCGCGGTGAGTGCAAAGCCTCAGTCGGAGCGCAATGCAATCACCGGATCGATTCGCGAGGCTCGCCGAGCAGGAAGGTAACCTGCGACCAAGGCGCAAATCAGCACGACTGCTATCATGGTCATGTAGGTGACCGGGTCAGTGGAATTCACATCGAAGAGCACCGACTTCATCAGGCGGCCGGAAGCAAACGCTCCGATCAAACCGAGCGTGAGTCCACAGAGGGCCAACTTCATCGTTCGGCTCACCACCTCACATTGCACTTTCGTCGCATTCGCACCGAGCGCCATTCGGATACCGATCTCCTTTGTTCGCTGGGTGACGCTGTAGGAGATCAAGCCGTAGAGCCCGAGCGCCGCGAGTCCCAGAGCAAGCCCAGCGAAACCAGCCACGAGAGTAACAAGCAATCGTTGAGAAGAGACTGCGCGATCAACCACCGTCGTCAGTGAGCGCACCATCGTGAAAGGCAGGGTGGGATCGGCTTCATGCAACGCATGCCGCAAATCGCTCGCTATGGCGTTTGCTGGCAAACGCGTACGCACAAGTAAATCGAAAGATGTCGCCCAACCGCTCTGCCGCAGCGGAAGATACATCTCATTTCCAGAAGGAATGGACGGGCCGCCATGACGGACATCACCAACCAATCCGACCACGCGTCGCGGCGTAAGGCCCGGGGACATGACCATGACGAAACGTCCGATAGGATCCTGCCCCGGCCAAAATAATTCGGCCATCGTTCGATTGATGATAATGACCTCCTGCTGATCGGTCCCATCGTTACGGTCGAAATCGCGACCGGCGAGAACGCGAGTCCCCATGGCGGCGAACGAATCCGAACTGACGATGCGAACGTGGGCGCCCGCCCACCGCTGGTCCTTAGGATCGGCGGCGTTTATTGGATACGCGCTCCAGCTTCGGTCGCGCTCCACCCGGAATACAGTCGGTCAGCGCAGCGTGTTCGACGCCTGGTTGCGCC
>DAITQE010000322.1:0-5137 GCA_036833235.1 Opitutus sp. | reverse complement strand
CACTGAGGCTCCGATTTTCGCAGCTTCCTGACCGTGCAGGGTCTTGTCTTTTTTGTACGCCGCTTTGATCTCCGTCAGAATCTCCTCGGTGGTCTCAACGCCAAAGTCAGCCGTATAAAGCGCTTCCTCGAGCGTTTCCAGCGATGACGCATCGATCGGCTTCTGTCCGAAGATCGCGGCCGTCTTCGAAGCGATCGCGGAAACCGTCTTCGAGAACCCGTCTTTGAATTTTTTAAATAATCCAAACATCAGAAAAAAGTAGCGAGTAGTGGGTAGCGACTAGCGAGTAGAAGCAAGCTGGTCGCCATGACTTCGTTCGTTCTGTCGGCCAGCAGCATGAGATTGTCGAACAGGCACGTCGGTGTCTCACGGGTCGTAATTCCGGACAAGAAACCATGCTCGCTACCCACTACCCACTACCCACTACTTCCCGGCTCACTCCGCCTTGCGGGCGTCGCGGCCAGTTTGGTCTTTCAAGCGATCCAGGATTCCATTGATGAACCGCTTCGCGTCGGCATTCGAAAACTGTTTGGAAAGATCAATCGCCTCGTTGATCGAAACCACGGGCGGGATGTCCTTCCGATAAATCATCTCGAACATCGCCAGCCGCAAGATCGCCAGATCGATCTTCGCGATGCGTTCAAATTCCCAATTATGCGCGAGACCTTTGATGCGCGCATCGATCTCGGCCACGTGCTCGATGACACCGTGAATGAGCTCTTCGCCGAACGAATAGTGATCGCGCGGCTGTTCCATGTTTTCGAAAAATACCCGCAAGTCATCCACGAGATTTTTCGGGGTGTTCATGCTCCACGCAAAAAGATATTGGAGCGCGGCCACCCGGCCATCGCGCCGTTGGGCGAACTGGGCTTTGCTCATCGGGAAAGCTTTCTCTTCAACGCCGCGATCTCCAGCGCCGCCGCCGCGAATTCCGTGCCGCGATTAATTTTCCCGCGGCAACGAGCTTCAGCCTGAGCGCGCGTGTTGGCCACAATCACGCCATTAATGACGGGCGTGCGGCTCTCGAGCGCGATGCGCTGCAAGGCGTGCGAAACACTCTGCCCGACCATTTCGTGGTGCGACGTATCGCCCCCGATCAGCACGCCCAACGCAATCACGACATCGCGGCGTGAATCCCGCGCGAGTTCACCAACGGCCCACGGCACTTCGTGCGATCCAGGAACGCGCACCACCGTGACCGCTCGCTCCTTGACTCCCGCGGCGTGCAAACGCTCCACGACCCGCGCTAGCAACGCATCGGTGAGATCGCCATTAAAGCGCGCGGCGACGATGCCCACGCGAAATGCGGAGCCATCAACGGTGGTTTCTGCGGGAGCGGCCAGACTCATGAACCGGTTATGGACGAGCCCAAAGCCGCATTCCGCAACTCAAATCCCATTCCCGTTAAAAAACCGGGGAAGCCACGAATCGACACGAAGCTACACCAACCCGGAATCAAACTCACAGCGCGACCTGCTCAACGATTTCCAAGCCATAACCATCGAGACCAACGACACGTCGCGAGCTCTTCGACAGCAGCCGAATCTTGCTCAAGCCCAGCGCGACGAGAATCTGTGCGCCAATCCCGTAATCGCGAAAACTCATCGGCGGCGGCACCTCGCCCGGTTTCGCATCGAGCCGTCGGATCAGCTCCGCCCCGCCGTTGGCGTGCTCCATGTAGAGCACGACGCCGCGGCCCGCGCGCGCCACAGTCTCGAGCGACGAGGTCAGCGCGTGTTGCGACTCGACTCCGCGCATCCGGAAAACGTCACTGAGCAAATTTTCACTGTGCACGCGGACCAGCGTCGGTTCGGGCCCGAGCGCGCCGAGCGCGAATGCAAGATGGTGACGATTGTCGAGTTTGCTGCGAAACACATGCAACGTGAACTCGCCAAACTCCGAGGAAAACGGCCGCGTGCAAACCAGCTCGATCAGATGATCACGTCGCGAGCGATATTCGATCAGTTGCGCGATCGAAATCATTTTCAGCCCAAAACGTTGCTTGAACGCGATGAGCTCGGGCAGGCGTTGCACCGAGCCATCATCGTTTACGAGTTCGCAAAGCACGCCGCTCGGAGAATGCCCGGCGAGCAATGCGAGATCGACCGCGGCTTCCGTGTGTCCGGCGCGTTCGAGCACGCCACCCACTTTTGCGCGTAACGGAAACACATGCCCAGGTTGAACGAGCTGCTCTGGCCGCGATTGGGGGTCCGCGAGAATCCGAATCGTCTGAGTGCGATCATGCGCGCTGATGCCGGTGGAAATCCCTTCGGCGGCGTCAACGCTCACGGCGAAATCCGTGCGCTGCACCTCGCGATTTTGTTGAACCATCGGGCCCAAACCCAGCCTGCGCAACTGCGGCTCGAGCGTCGGCACGCACACGATGCCGCTGCAGTAGCGGATCATCATGTTGACGTTCTCGGGAGTCGCTTTCGAAGCCGACATGATGAGATCGCCCTCGTTTTCGCGGTCCTCGTCGTCGGTTACGATGACCAACCGACCGGCCGCAATATCGGAGATCGCTGACTCAACCGAATCGAAGGGCGAATGCGCTGGAGCAGACATTGACCAAAATTCGCGCGCAGCAAAGCAGGTGTCAACCGCGCGGCGGTCGCACGTAAGGACGACGTTTCAGCACTCGAACCGCGCCAGCGAGCCGGCAGCCTACGCTTACAAATCCATAACGGAAAACCATGGTTTTCCGCTCTGCCAACGCACCTCTGAGAGTTAAATAGGGCAATCACTCGCCGCGTACCTGCGCCGCAAGCTTGCGCCGGAGAAGGCCCTCGTCGACAAAAGCTCCCCCTCTCCTTCCGCGCATTATGAAACTTGTGGCCATTTCGATTGTGAAGAACGAAGTCGATATCATCGAGGCCTTGGCGCGCCACACCAGGACGTGGGTCGATCATCACTTGCTTTTCGATCACGACAGCACGGATGGCACGCGAGAGATTCTTGTCGCGCTGGTCAGAGAAGGTCTGCCGTTGACGATTTACCACGGCTCGGCGGTGAGCAAATCGCAGCAGTCGCGGAGCAATCATCTCGCCCAAATCGCCTTCGAAACCCACGGTGCCGATTGGGTGCTGCCCTTGGACGCCGACGAGTTCATCGTCGCCGTGAATCGGGCAAACTTGGAAACACAATTAGCCGCGGGACCGAACGATCAGCCCGTGCATCTTCCTTTGCGCAATTATGTGCCGACAACGGCGGACGACGCGAACGAGCCCAATCCAGTGCACCGTCTGCGTCACCGACAGCGCGGAAAGGAACGGACAATGAAAGTGTTTATCCCGCGCGCGCTGGGCGCACGGCACGACGTCACCGTGGGAAGCGGCAATCACACGGTGCTTGAAGGAGGGCAACCGATTCCATCTCGCGCCCTGCCCGATGCATGGCTGGCTCATTTTCCCCTGCGCAGTCCGTATCAGGAAGTTCTGCGGGTCGTCACGGCGGAGTTGCAGCGGCTCAGTCGCGGCCAATCACACGCAGGCCTGGACACTCACTACCGCCTTGGTTTTCAAACGATCGCCGAAGACCCCGCGCAGTTTTTCTCGACTGTGCAGCAGTCGCCGGAGCGTTTCGTGTGCGATCCGGCTCCCTATCTGGGAGACGCGCTCCGGCACGGCGCCGGAATCACGGACGTGGGGCGCGTTGCGCGAGCGCTGCTGCCGTTTCTGGAACAGCTGGCGCGCAGCCATGGCCGACTCGTAGATCAGGCAGGCGCGACCGCTGAGCGCGACGATGAGAAGATCGAACCGCTAGACCTCGCATCCGTACCAATGCCACGCCCCGCCAACGAGGCGCGGTTCAGCGGCTTTGTCCCTCTGAGTGGCTGGCAAAAACAAGAAGGACCGGTGCCAAGCGCGTTCTTGCCGGTGTTTCATTGGACGACTGCGCCTGAAACTGCGTTGAGCATTCACGCCGAGACCGACCGGCTGGCCCGATTGCACGCCGAGGTTTTGACGTATGCGGAGCGTCAAGTGACCACGGTTGTATTGAACGGCGTCGAACTCCTTCGCCACGTCTTCACGCAAGTAAATCAAAAGGAAATCCTCTCGTTACCGTTGCAGCTGCACGCGGGAGAAAATCGCCTCGTATTCCGGCATCGTGCCTGGCTTCACTCCACTGTCGATCCCCGCAAGCTCGCTCTGATTTTTCTAAGTCTGCGCGTGTTGTAGGCGTGAGCTGCTCGTCCAGCGGACATGACTTCGTCACTCCACAGAGTAGCTACGAGCGTGAGCGAGTGGAATGAGTCGATCTCCACTCGCTCACGCTCGCAGCCACTTCGATAGTGGTTTTACGAGACAGAACTACTCTCACTTTCACCCTCATTCTCTTTCACGTTCACTCTCACACTCACTCTCTACTGCGCGGCGCCCAGCAGCGGCTCGAAGTAACCGGTTTTCTTGTACAAGATCACGATATCCTGAATGCCCCATGCGTGTTCGATGTAAGATCGAATGATGACACCGGGAAACGCCTGGAGCATGCGGCCAATGAATTCAGGCGAGGTGACCTCGATCCCGTAACGTCGCGACGGATCTTCGAAGTAAGGCTGAAAGGCGTGTCCGTCCCGGCTAAAATCCCGCAGCAGAGTGGCCTTGTCGATGTTCTCCGCAATGTTGGTCTGACCGCGTTCAAGTAACGACGTGAAGAATCGCCCTTGCGTGGAAAACACGATGACGCCGCATTCGCGCGTCCAGCGAATCATGCAATCGAGCGCCGTGAGCCAATCTTCCGGGTTGAAATGCGTCAGCAACGAGCCGCACCACACGAGATCGAATTGGTTGGAAAAGGGGAGCGCGCGCAAATCCAGTTCGGAATAGACCCCCTTTACACCGAATTGGTCGCGGCAAAAATCCACGGAGTCACGGTCGAGATCGCACGCGGTGATGTTCGCGTATCCATAATGCGCTTTCAGCCAGCGCAAGACCCGGCCGTGACCGCAGGGCAAATCGAGAATCTCGGGATAATGCGGCTTGTCGCAGATCTGCGCCGACAGCATCACGAGTTGCAGCGCGCGCCGGCCGATATCGAAATATTCTTCCTCCATGCCAGGCCACACCATCGTGTCGCGCGGAGAAATCGTACGGTCCGGCTGCAGTTGCCCAAGGTCGAAGAGGGAATTCATGACGGC
>DAITQE010000321.1:0-5159 GCA_036833235.1 Opitutus sp. | reverse complement strand
CCGGCATCCAGTCCGCTTCTTTTCGCGCCATGACGGCTACGAGGATAATTGGCGCTAAAAACCAAACGTACGATGGCGCCCCCCAGTGGCTCAAAAGATGCCGAAACGAACTGAGTATCGAGATTCCCAATATCCCAAGCGCAAAGAGTGCCGCAAACGTTATACTCCGTCCACGCCACGCTCGCCAAAACCAAGATAGTCCGGAAAAGGGATTCACCTGTCGCGATACAGTCCGGCGATTTGCCGACGTCAAAACCGTTTGCAGAGGGCGACCAACGTGCCGCGTATCATTTCGATAGCAAAGTCATCGCGCGGTTGCGCGATGGTTTCCGCCTTCCCGTCTTCCGTGCGATTTAATCGCGATCCGATTTCCCGGACCCGAATCTCGTCGCGTTGCGGTGCTTGCCCGCCAACAACCTCAAGGCTCCAGCAGGTTCTGATTCCGTGCGCTATCGAGTTCCGAGTTCTCGGGTTCGACGACCGGATCGGTCGCCTCCACAAATCGAAGACCCGTTTCGAAGCCCCACAGCCAGCAAACACCATCGCGACGATCATGGATCAGCATGTAATCCGGCAGCCGGTCGCGCGCGATGCTCACGATGCTGAACTGCCCTTTCGTCACGTAATCGAGGACTTCAGCCAATTGCGAAACCGGTGGCTGGAGGTCCAGCGTCACCGTCCAATTGCCGCTGATCGCCATCGGCACATTTCCGCGAAAGTAATAGCCAAAAAAACGCGACGGGACAAAATGCCCTGTTGCCCGCAGACGCCGCAAATGATCGTCCACCGCCGATACAAACCGCACTCGCCATGGGAAATCCGTTGGCAGAGTAAAACCGGGCAGAGGAATTGGAGCGTGATCGAGCATGGCGTTCGAGCTGTTGCTCTTATTAACGACCAACTTCGCTTGGATTTTAGGCCGCATTTCGACAGTTTTGCTTTCACATGCGTTTAGCGGCCCACCAACACGTGTTAGTCGAAGAGCTGATGCATCTTGAAGATGCACAGGAACGTTTGATGGCGGTCGTCGAACGCGCTCGCCGCCACGGCCGATTGCCAGATGAGCAACGCGGGCCGGCGCATCGCGTCCCTGGCTGCAGTTCAAACGTGTGGCTCGCCAGTGAGCTGCGCGACGGTCGCTGCTACTTTCGCGCCGACGCGGATTCGCCCGTTGTGCGCGGTTTAGTCGCCTTGCTCGCGGATTTCTTCAGCAGCGCTACGCCCCGCGAAATTATTGCCACCGAGATCGATCCGTTGGAAACTCTCGGCCTCGTCGGCATGCTTTCTCTGACGCGGCGCACTGGGCTGACAGCGGTTCGGAAAGCAATCGTCGCCTTCGCCGTGCACGCTTCGCAAGCAGATGGAGTTTCTTGATATTTACCATCGGTGACAATCGATGCAAAGATGACTCCCCTCTTCGACGCTCACAATCATCTGCAAGACGCCTGGCTCGCGCCTCATCGCGATCAGCTATTCGCCGATCTCGCGACCGCCGGTGTACGAGCTGCGGTCGTGAACGGCACCAGCGAAACCGACTGGGCCGACGTCGCTACGCTGTGCCTTCCTTCGTCCGGCGCTCAGCCTTCATCTCTCGCCGCTCCACTTCGCCTCGTGCCCAGCTACGGAGTCCATCCATGGGACGTGGGGAACCGCACCGTAGCTTGGCAAGAAACGCTGCCCTCCTACCTCGACGCCAATGCCAGCGCGGTTGTCGGCGAAATAGGACTCGATCGCTGGATGCTGGATCGCGCACGACCAGACGATCCTCGGCTGTCCGGGCTGCGTCGGGCGCCGATCGAGGAACAGGTTGACGTTTTCCGCTGGCAACTCGCTCTCGCCGCGGAGCGCAACCTTCCTGCATCGATTCACTGCCTGGACGCTTTCGGATTGTTGCACGACACCTTGCGAGCAACCCCGCGCCCCGCCCGCGGTTTCCTGCTCCACGCCTACAGCGGTCCTCTCGAAATGGTATCAGCGTTCGCGCGGCTCGGCGCATATTTTTCGTTCAACGGCAGCTTTCTGGATCCGCGCAAAGCACGACTGCGCCCCGTTTATTCTGCGATTCCCGCCGATCGCCTGCTCGTGGAAACTGACGCACCCGCAATGCGGCTGCCCGATAGCATCTCTCGATATTCACTCCCGCCGACGGCCGACGGTCAGGTCATTAATCATCCCGCAAATATCGCCTCCGCGTACGAAGGTCTCGCCGAATGGCGGGGCGTAACCATGGATGCGCTCGCAACCAGCGTTGCGGAGAATTTCGCGCGATTGTTTGGTGTGCAGTCCTAAATCACAGCGGCAGCCGAGGGCGTTATATTTCCTGCCGCGATCGCGCGTACGACTTCACCCGCCGCCGCCAGTCCGAATGCGCCGGTCACGAACACCGCAGTGCCCAGTCCGCTTTCACAGTCGAGCACAACGTCCGAACCCGGTTCACGCTGCGCAGAGCACGTTCCATCTTTCCAAGGAAACACCTGCGGCTCGTCCGACCAGACGCAGCGCACCCCCAGCGCTGTCCGACCTTTTTGTTTTCCGGGTGCGAACCCGTGATCGCGCCGCAGTTTTCTCCGCACCTGCCGCAAGAGTTCGTCCCCCGACGCATCGCCTAGATCCCCCGATTGGATCTGCGTAGCGTCTCGTTTTCCGCCGGCTCCGCCAACCGTCAACACCGGCAGGCCGCGCGCCCGTGCCTCGCCAATCAGGAGAGCCTTGTTCGACATCTTGTCGATTGCATCGACGACGAAATCAAACCGTCGTTCGAGCAGGCGCTCCGCAGACGCCTGGGTGAAAAATTCCTGCAAAGCCACGACCCGACACTCCGGGTTGATCGCCCTCACCCGCTCTGCCAGCACGTCCACTTTCGGGCGCCCGACTGTACCATCCAGCGCCGGCAGCTGCCGGTTCACGTTGGAAATACAGACATCATCGAGATCGATCATCGTCAGCGCGCCGACACCGCAACGCGCCAGCGCTTCAACCGTCCATGATCCAACTCCGCCGACGCCCACCACGCATACGTGCGCCGCGCGCAACCGGTCGAGCGCCACGCGACCTAGCAGCCGCCCGACGCCGCTGAACCGGTCCAGATAACTCCCGGCCACTTCTCCTCCGAGCGTATCGTCCATTTATTACGTCAACACCGCGCGAACATCAGGGCGCAACGTGCGCCTTGAAAAAATTCGCCGCTTCCCGAACCAGCCGGTTCGGATCGGCCGCGAATCCCGCATTGTCGGTTTCGATCGCCATCACCCCGGACCAATTGGCTCTTTTGATTTCTGCAAACAGGTCCGTGTAATTCGCCTGGCCCGTGCCGATCTCGACATCCAGCACGACCGGAGTCTCGCCCGACGCATCAACGCGTTTGTCTTTCAGGTGCATGTCAAACACGCGTCCATTGTATTCGCGAAACACCTTCGCCGCATCGAATCCCGCCGCCGTGATCCAACCGACGTCGAGACAAACGCCAATGCGCGGATCGCGCGCCGCGAGCACCGCTTTCACCGTCGCCGGATCGCCATACACCGTCCCTTTGCCGTGATTGTGAATCGCGAGCTTGATGTCGTACTCCTTGACGAGTGCTTCGAGATTATCCCACTCGGCCATATCCTTGGGTTCGACGATAATCATTTTTATGCCCATCAATTTCGCGAACTCGAAGAGCTTCCGATTTTCCTCCTTGTCCATCGACGTCCCGTTCACGCCGAACGTGTAGCAAACCAGTCCGTGCTGATCCAAGATTGCCTTCTTGCGCAGCGTTTCCTCCACCGGTCCCTTTGGATCGATGTGTTTCGCGATCAGCTGAAGGTATTTGATTTTGTGAATTCCAGCAAAGGCAACGACATCGTCGAAGCTCATGTTGCGACACGTCCACGTCTGCAATCCAAGCTTCGGACCGGCATCATCAGCTCGCGCCATGGGAACGGTGCAGCACAGCGCGAGCGCCGCAAAAATCAGGAGAGTAAGAAAATTTTTCATCGGGGTTGTTCGAGAGACCAGTTCGCTTTGGGTTAACATCGGGAATCGAGCGGGCAAGCCGCAATCAAGTCAGCCTCCGTCGAGTATCACACGTTTTCCCACTGAACGTCCCGTTGAGTTGCAACGGTTCACCTCATCGTCAGCCTGCTCGAGTAAAAAACTCACCCTCGTCCACCAACCTTTATGCTCGTCGTTCACGTCCATGTTCAAGTGAAGCCGGAATGTATCGATGCCTTCAAAGCGGCCTCCGTCGAAAACGCCAGAGCCAGTATTCGCGAGCCTGGTATCGCCCGCTTTGATGTCGTCCAACAGATCGACGATCCAGCGCGCTTCGTCTTTGTCGAAGCGTATCGCGACTCCGCAGCTCCCGCCGCTCACAAGGAAACCAAGCACTACGCAACGTGGCGCGACACCGTTGCCTCGATGATGGCCACTCCTCGCACCAGCGTAAAATTCGCCAACGTCTTTCCCGACGACGCCACGTGGTAGGCGCGCATAATCGCCAACGCTCGCGCCGATTGGATCCGGATTTTTGGAACGCTAATTTCCGCTCATCCAAATCAGCGAAGGTAAGCGCAGATCAGCGTTCCAAAACCGATCTCGTTTCCGTACCTCTCAAGCATTCGCGTTTATTTGCGTCCATTCGCGGTTTCTCACCTCGTTCAATCCAGCATGACCAAACCTCGGGTTCCATCGCGCCGCTCACACTCGATTCATCGATGACCTTCGAATTCGCCACCGCCACGCGCATAATTTTTGGTCCTGGCACGCTCGTTCAAGCCGCCGAAATCGTCCGCACTTTCGGACATCGCCCCCTCATCGTCACTGGCCGCGATCCCGCGCGCGCACAACGTCTGTTCGACCGCCTCGCTGCTGCGCAACTGACAGCCGCTACCTTTGCGATTCCGAGCGAACCCACCACCGAAGACGTCGTCCGTGGGACCGCGCACGCCCGTGCTTCCAACTGCGACTGCATCATCGGCTTCGGCGGCGGCAGCGCGCTCGACGCTGCGAAAGCCATCTCCGCGCTGCTCACCAACGACGGCGACCTCTTCGATTATCTCGAGGTCATCGGCCGTGCGCAGCCGCTCACCAGCCCTAGCGTTCCGTGCATCGCAATTCCAACTACAGCCGGCACCGGCTCGGAAGTCACGCGTAACGCCGTCCTCTCCTCACCCGTGGAC
>DAITQE010000320.1:0-5170 GCA_036833235.1 Opitutus sp. | reverse complement strand
TCAGCGGAGCGGCACACATCGGATTAGAGATCTTGTCCGGGAGAAAAAGTGCCACCCGTGAGCAGCACGCCGGCCAGCGGGATGGCGGTTTTCGGCGGCACGCACGCGGCGAGGTCGTGCGTCACAGCGTGAATGTCATAGTCGAATCGATGCAGCGTGATTTCGCCGTCCTGCCAGAGCGCATACGAAGCGCGCGGATCGCCGCCCTTGGGAAACGCATCCACCGGCACGGTCGGAGCCGCTTCGGTCGAGGGTTCGCGATGCCACTGCACGCAATCGTCACGCCACTCGTCACCCCACGGAAATAGGCGCGCGTCGGTGCCACGCGCGGCTTTTTCCCATTCGATTTCGCGCGGCAGCCGCAGGCCGGCCCACTGGCAATAAACATCGGCGCCGTGCCACGACACGTGGGGCACGGGATGATTTTCATAGCCGGGATCGACGCGCCAAGCCGTGCCGTCGCGCAGTTTCCGTGAGAGGTGATCGAGCGAAGCGAGCCAGAGATCGAGTTCCTTGGGCGTCGGCTTCACGTCCGTGAGAAAACGGGCGAACTGCGCGTTCGTCACCGCATAGGTGCCGATATAATATTCGGGCACATGCGCGCGAAATTGCGGCGTTTCCGGGCTAAGCGCGAACAGCGGCCTATCGCGATCCGTGCGCTTCGCCGCCTCCGTCTGTTCGACAGTTGAGCCCATAATGAACTCGCCGGCGGGAATTAGGCGCAGTTCAGTGCCGTCAGCCGGGCAAATCCATTTTTCGGGGAGATCACCTGTTGCGCCCGCGGCACACGAAGGGTCACTTCGGAAAAACGCCGTCTCGTTTTTTTTATGCAGTGAGGCTGTTGTTGACATCGCTACCAAGGCATTGAAGTGCGGTGGTAGGAGTCATTAGCCGGGGAGGCGTTTTTCCGCTCGCGCGGAGGGCAAACTCCATTGCCCGAAGACAAAATTAGCTGGATGCAGCAGCGTGTAAAGTGCCCAGTTGCGATAATCGGATTTTGACCGGGCCCATTCGAGGAACTGTCGTCATCCGGATTCGCGCGGCTCCGCCGAGAGCTGCAAGCATACGATCAATGTGCCACCACTATCTCCGCGAATGCACGTGGGCTGCGACGATCCATTTGGCACAAAAGGCGCAGAAGCCACAAAATCGATCCTCTGTTTTTTGTGCTTTTTGTGGCCATTCCCTCGGTAGTTTGGGTTCGGTTGCGGCTGACCTGCGCTAGACTTTATGGGACGACCAAGCGACCCGCGGGCGAGATTGGCGACAGCCCAAGCTCGCCCGCGCGAGACTCGCACACGCAAGGCAACGCGCTCAGGCGACCAGCGGCTCGACTTCTTTCTCCAATCGCTTCCCCAACTCGTGCGTGGCGACCTCCACATCGCGGGCCTGCTGAAGATTGAGCCAAAAACGCTCGCCGGTGCCGAAGAAGCGGCCGAGCCGCAGCGCCGTGTCGGCGGTGATCGACCGGCGGCCTTTGACGATTTCCGTCAGGCGCGAGGCCGGAATCCCGGTGCGCTGGCTGACTTGATAGCCCGTCAGCCCGTGCGGCTTCATCCACTCTTCGAGCAGAATTTCACCCGGAGTGATATCGGAGAGGTCGGGAAGTTTGGTTTTCATCGCGAAAATCTTGAAAGCGTTCGTTAGTCGGTCGTTTTGTTACGACAAGCGGAATGTTACGCAGGACGTAATTAACCGATGAATCTGCGGCTGCCCCTCGACAGGCTCGGGATCCTGAGCTTGTCGAACGGAGAAGCCGCAGCCACCTGCAGGCCTCGCGCCCGTATTCACCACCAGTGCAGGCGGGGACGCCTGCGCTACTTACCACCGAGGGCCGCGCTTTCGAAAATGTCGTGATACAGGTCACCACCAAAACTCGTCTGCAAGGGCTCCCCCGGGAGCACTTTGAAGGTGCGCGTTCCATCGTCCTGCCGCTCGGCACGGAGAAAAAGAGCATCATCTTTTTTTTCTTCCCAAAGGCCGCGGGCGAACTCGTATAGGTGCGTCACGAAGAAAACTTTCACGCGTTTTTCCAGCAGCGCCCGGACGATCTGCCGCGCGATTTCCGAACCCTCCCGCTCGTTCGTCGCGGCAAAGGACTCGTTGAAGAGCACGATCGAATCCGGCGTCAGAGCTTTGACGATCTCGCTCATCCGAGCCAGTTCCTCGTCGAATTTTCCGCTCTTCATCGTGACGTCTTCCTCGCGTTTATAGTGCGTGAACAGGCTGCGGCAAACGTCGGCGCTGAAGGATTCAGCCGCCACGAACATGCCGCTCTGCATCATGAGTTGCGCCAAACCCACGGCGCGCAGCAGCGTCGATTTTCCGCCTTGGTTCGCTCCGGTGATGACGACCAGGTTTTTCCCGTCGGCACCGAAATCATTGCCGACAACGCCTTGTTCGAGCCGGAGCGCAAGGCAGGCGTCGCGCAGACCGACAACGGCATGCCGGCGGGTGCCGGGCGGCGTCGGCACCGGAAAGCAGACTGGCACGCGTCGGTTCA
Source organism: Opitutus sp. (assembly GCA_036833235.1). Taxonomy (GTDB): domain Bacteria; phylum Verrucomicrobiota; class Verrucomicrobiia; order Opitutales; family Opitutaceae; genus Opitutus. Next base: position 2,667 of record DAITQE010000320.1, on the reverse strand, counting down.
ACAGTTCCCCATGCAAGTTCACGCAGCCGAGGTAAAACGCCAGCTCGGTCCGCAACATCGTGAAGAAGCTTAGGACGTGGTCGGCGGACTGAGCCGCGGCGTTCGCGACCGAATTGATCCCGCGGCTCCGCAAATCACCGAGCGCCCGGGCGCCGGCGTCATCGCGCGGATGAAGATGATACGTATAGCCGGGCGGCTTTCGACCGAAGACCTGATCAATCCAGCCTGACTTTTTTTGAGCGGCGGCATGGCACAGCACGAAACGCGTTCCTCCGTTGCCTTTCCCCAACTCGGCGCTCACGAGGACGCCGCGGTGGAACTTCAATTCCTCCAGGTGTCGTTTGACGGCCGCGAAATAGTCGTCGGCCAATTCCGATTTGAGCATGGCGAAAAAAGTCCGGAATCCTTCCGACTCGAACTCATCGCCATGCTCATCCGCGACGCGCTCGAGCTTGCCGAGCACGCCCACGAGCATCTGGAGCAGTTCGACCGCGCTATACAGAATGCTGCTGGGAAGCGTGCCGAAGACGCCCAGCCAGCCCCTATTTTTATTTTCGAACGCTTGTCCGGCGATGTCGTAGATGGATTTGACGATGGGATAATATCGCAGGCAATCCTCGAGCACGGCCTGGCGGTAGAGGATCGTGTCCACTTCGGGTTCGTCCTGGAGGCCCGACAAAACGGCCTGCTGCGCTACTTGAAGAAGGAATTTATCGCCCCGTGCCATGGCGTTGAACAACGTGCTCAACTCCAGATCCTGCGTCAGCGATTCCTTGTTCGACGGCAGGGATTGACTGAGGTCGAAATCGCGCTGGCGATGCATCAGGTGCGCTTTCATGACTTGATCCGCTTCTTCAAGTGCTCGTATGTGAGCCGGTATTTTTCGGCAATCGCCACGGCGTAGGACATGCCGTCGGCGGGTTTTCGTTCGATTCGAAAGGTCCGCAGCGTGGGGTTATCCGGCACCACCGCGGCGACCATGCTCACGGTTTTCTCGTTCAAGGAGGCCAGTTCGTCGAGGAACGTTACGCAGACACACAGCAGATCGAGCTGCGAGAGACGCTCCATGATTTTGCGGCCCAGGAACACCGCATCCTTCACGGTCGTGGAGGAGAAAATCTCATTGATGACGACGACGCTGTTCGGCGTGGCCTGATCGAGGATGCCATGAATCCGGACCAAATCGTCCTGCAATTTGCCGCGAAGATTCTCGATATTCTCCTCGCGTTCGAAATGCACCGACAGGCGATCGAAGAGAAACAGCCGCGCTTCCGTGCCCGGGACGGGGCAGCCGAGGCTGGCCAGATAATGCAGTTGCCCGAACGTGCGCGCGAACGTCGTCTTGCCGCCTTGGTTCGGGCCGGTAACGACAATGATCCGCTCGTTTCCGTGAAGAACAAAATCGTTGCACACGACAGGCGCTCGTTCCCGAACGAGTTTATCGGCCAGCGCCAGATCGAAGCTCTCGCGGCTCACGATTTCCTTATCCGTATCCGAAACGCGGGGATAACAGAACGTCAGTCCCGCTCGCTTGAGCGATTCCGCATGCTCCAGCCAGGCGAGGTAAAATTGAATCTCCCGGTCAAAATCGGCGATCGTCTTTTCGGCGAAATCTCGATGCCGCGTGCGGAACTCGTCGAGCGCGCCAAACACGTCGGGGTGCAGTCGCGCGACGCCTTCGAGGATTTGGGCTTCGATGTGATTCAGGCTGGAAGACTCCGGAAGCTTCGCGAGATAGCTCTTCACGGCGCCCTGCTTGAATTTCGCGAAGGTCTCTTCGACCGATGCGCTGTAATCGATCTCGGAATCGTAGTGGCGCACCGTGTAGCTGTCTTCCCGAATGAGCAGGCAATATCGGATGGCCGCCAGGTCGGCCCTCAATTTTTTCGTTTCCTCCCTGAGCGCGTGGACCCGGTCGGACGCAGCATAGCGTCCGAGATACTCGCGAAAGGTGGTCAGGCCGCGCGAAGCTGCAACCCCCTGATCCAACTCACGCCGCAGATCCTCGATGGCGTCACCGTATATTTCCGCCGCGTCGAGAAACCATCCTTCCTGTTCGTATTTGTAGGAGAGCTTTTCCGCCGCCTTCAAGTGCTCGCGGACGGAGTGCATTCGATCGGAGAAGGTTTTGACGCTTTGAAAAACGGCCTTGTTTTCAAGATCGCGCATGACTTCGTGCCGATACGCGATTGCCGCGAGATCGGTCAGGCGGGTGTAGAAAAACGGCTTGAGGTCGTATTCGTCTCGCCCGGCGACGACGGCGTCCACGACTTGGTCAAGGTTCAAATCGCGAAAAAAATCCGGCGGCTCGACCGCATTTTGCGAGGTTTCGCGATCGAAATCCCCGAAAAGAATACTGCGGAACTCAACGGCAGCCGAATCGCCGATGCCGGCTGGAGCGCGGGGCACCGTCTCGGTGTGGTTCTGCAGTGAAGGCGTCATTGACATCGCTACCAAGGCATTGAATTGCGGTTGGTAGGAGTCATCAGCCCGAAGGCGTTTTTCCGCTCACACGGTGGGCAAACTCCATTGCCCGCAGAAAGCTAGTCACTCGTCGTCGCCTGTAAAGGGCTCGATGCAGATGGGCATCGACGGTGAAGTTGGGGAGGCGCCCGGGCGCATCTGCGAGTTGTCGGTGAATAGTAGCGCGGGCTTCCAGCCTGCATC
>DAITQE010000319.1:0-5173 GCA_036833235.1 Opitutus sp. | reverse complement strand
GGTGGCGGTCGGCTTGAAAGCTACCCGAAACACGATCTCTTCGCCGTTGCTGATCCCGCCCTGCACGCCGCCGGAACGGTTCGTAACTGTGCGCACCAGACTGTCACGAATTTGAAATGCGTCGTTGTGTTCAGAGCCTTTGAGCTGGGTACCCGCAAATCCACTGCCGATCTCGAATCCTTTGGTGGCCGGCAAGGAAAGCATCGCCTTCGCGAGATCGGCTTCGAGTCGATCGAACACCGGCTCGCCCAAACCCGCGGGCACACCGCGCACCCGGCATTCAATTATTCCGCCAACCGAGTCTCCTTCACTCCGCACGGCTTTGATTCGTTCGATCATTGCCGCCGCCGTCGCCGGATGCGGACACCGCACCGCCGTTGCTTCAACCTCGGCAAGAGATGGAAAATTTTCGAGAGCGTCGGCTGGCACGCTCAGGTCGTGGATGCGCGTAACAAACGCCCGCGTTTCAACATTCCCGCCGAGCTGCAGAATCTTTTTCGCCACCGCTCCGGCGGCCACCCGGCCGATCGTCTCGCGCGCGGAACTGCGACCGCCTCCGCGGTGATCACGAACGCCATATTTCGCCTGATACGTGTAATCCGCATGCGACGGGCGGTATTTCTCCCGCATCTCGTCATAGGCACCCGGGCGCTGGTCGGCGTTGCGCACGAGCATTGAAAGCGGCGCTCCCGTAGTGCGCCCTTCAAAAATTCCCGAGAGAAATTCCACCCGGTCTTCTTCTTTGCGAGGTGTTACGATATCGCTTTGACCCGGACGCCGCCGGTCGAGCTCTGCCTGAATTTCGTCCACCGCCAGAGGGAGATTTGGCGGGCAGCCGTCGATCACGACGCCCACGGCTGGCCCATGGCTCTCGCCCCACGTAGTGATGGTAAAAAGTTTTCCGAAGCTGTTCGGCATAGGTTTTTGCTGCGCAAAAACCTTAGTGAGGACGTCGGGCTGGCACAGCGAAGAGGGCAGCGTTGCGCGCATCAGGGTCTCCCGCAAGTCGGTTTTGCCGACCTTAATCGAATCAGCAGAAAAGGCTGGTGGTCCGGGGAGCGCACGCGTCTCGCGTGCCTTGCTCGGCGTCCCGCCGAGCAACGTGCTGGGCGGGACGCAGGCACTCCCAGGACCAGAGGAACCAGACCACTTTATGTAGAAAGCTACGGCGGCCTGCCCTTGGTCCGAAATTGCGAAAGCTCGGAGGCGCCCTCGCCACGCGATCGTTCGATTTTAGATTTCCTCAAAGCAAAAACCTTAGGCAACCTTTCGTCCAAGTTGCCGTCACAGCACAACACCGTTTACAAGCCGGGAGCTTTCGCCTCATCTTACAGCCTCCCAGCGTTCGGTTCCTAATCTCTACGACCTCCTGCATGAGCCTGCGTTCTCTTTGTCTTAGCTTTGCCGTTTGCCTGGGCGTTGCCTCCGTGGCCGCACAGCCACAACCTTCGGAAGAACCCGTCCCGGTAAATCAGCCAGACGAACTGGTTGGACCCATCAAGCTGCCCGATGCCGACATCGACACCGTCTTGGGCCTGCTCGAGATCTACACGGGCCGCAGCATTCTTCGCCCCCAGCAACTGCCCACCGCCACATATCGTTTGGTGATCGATCGGAAAATTCCGAAGTCCGAGGCGATCCTTTATCTCGAAACGATTCTCTCGCTCAATCAGGTCGGCGTTGCTCCGCTCGGCAAAAATGCGCTCAAGGTCGTGGCGCTGTCTCAAATAAAAACCGAGGCGCCGGAGATGATCGTCGGCTCCACGCTCGACTTGCCTCCGAGCGGGCGCATCGCCACGAAGCTTTTTCAGCTCGAGTTTCTGCGCGTCAACGAATTCGTCCCGCAGATCACGCCGATGATGTCGCCCGGCGTCGCCAACGGTGTTGTGCCGCTCGATAAGGCCAACGCCGCACTAATCACCGATACGGTGAGCAATCTTCAACGCGTCGAGCAACTGCTCCAGCAGTTGGACAAGCCGTCGCTGGCGGGGCTCACTCCAAAATTCTACCCGCTCGTTAACGGAGCAAAAGCGAGCGAGGTCGTTGCTAAAATTCGAGCGATGTTTCAAGGGCCGCTTCAAGGCCAGCTCGGGAGCTCTGTCTCTTATAGTGCGGATGATCGTAGCAACCAAGTCATCCTCCTCGCTGATCCGCGCCAGTATCCGCTGTTCGACGAGCTTATTGCGAAGCTCGACGTGAAGGCGGATCCTAACACGCGCAACGAAGTCATCTATCTCAAGCACGCGTCTGCCAAGGACGTCGCTCCGCTCCTCAGCGCAGTCGTTTCGGGCCAGACAAGCGCCGCGCAAAAGGCCGCTGGTCCAGGCGGCGCGTTGCTCCGCCCCGTCAATCCCGTCCCTCAGCCGGGTCAGGCCCCTGCTGCTGCCGCAGTCCAAGGCGCACTAGCCGGTATGGGCGAACTGACGAACGAGTTCAGCAGCCTCATCACCATTCAGCCCGACGAGCGTAGCAACTCGGTCGTGGTCTCGGGCACCGTCGACGACATCCGCCTGATCCGCGAACTGGTGGACAAAATCGATATCCTCCTGGCTCAAGTCCGCATCGAAGTGATCATCGCGGAAGTTACACTTAACGACACGGACCAAAGCGGCATTAATGCGCTGAATCTTACCGTTGGTACGGACACGCCTGCGACCGGGGACGGCCATCGCGGCACGCACATCACCAATTTCAGTTCGGAAGCGTCAGCTGGTGGCATCGCTGGCTGGGATATTACCTCGGGTATTGTGAACCCGTTGTCGTTCGTCGCTGCGATGAAGTCCGTCGGTAACCGAAGCAATGTGAAGATTCTGTCCGCACCGACGATCGTCACCACGCACGCCAAGGAAGCGGAAATTCTTGTGGGCGAATCCCGCCCAATCATCACCGGTTCCACCACCTATCCTCAAGCCGCCACCGGCAGCACCAACTCGATACCCACGACATCTCAAGTCACCTACAAAGACATCGCGATCGATTTGAAAGTCACACCGTTGATTGGCGACGACGGCATCATCCAACTAAAAATCGACCAAAAGGTCGACGACGTCCTCGGTACCACTGTTATCGACGGCAACGAACAGCCGACGATCGGCCGCCGCCAGGCAACGTCGTTCATCAACGTGACCGATGGACAGATGGTCGTACTCGGAGGCCTGCAGCGCACCAAGCTCACGAGAGGACGCTCCAAGATTGGATTCCTCTATGAAATTCCCATCCTCAGCCAATTGTTAGGCGGGCGAAGCAACGAGACCGTACGCACCGAGCTTTTGCTCTTCATCCGCCCGCACGTCATCCCACCTGATGCCGGTACCGCCGATACCACGAGCATCATCAATTCGCTCTCGAATAAAGAGCAGATCAATCAGTACCTCAGCGATCCCTCGAAACAGCCGAAGGAAAAGCTGATCGATAAACTCAAGTGATCGACTTTGATCACTAAAATGCGATGATGCGAGCGACGGACGGGTTTGAAGTGTCACGTAATACGTGACACTTTCAGAATGCCATCGACAACGAGGCAGACCGAGAATTGAGCCCGAGGGCGGTCGAAGCCGACTTGTCGGGTTGATGTTCGAGGCAAATTTGCTGAGCTCGTTGCATGCCCGTCCGAGCTTGGTTTCCCACGTACATTTATTGCGAGCCGCTGCAGCGCACCGGCCTCGCCCGCCTCAACGACGGTCTCGCCACCGAATGCAGGCAACTGCGCGACTTCGATGACGCTGGCCGACGATGGTCCGCCAAGAACTATCCCGGCGGATACACGAGCTACGCGTCGCTTAACGAGCTGCACCACTTCTCCAGCAGCTTCACCGACCTGGAAAAAAAGATCACCCGACACGTGCGTGCGTATGCCCGCGCGCTCGACATGGATCTGCACGGGCGCACGATTCGAATGACCGACTGCTGGGTAAATATCATGCCGCCCACCGCCGCTCACTCGCTTCATCTTCATCCCCTTTCGTTTATCAGCGGCACCTACTATGTCGCGACGCCCAGCGGCTGTCCGGGGCTTAAGTTCGAAGATCCACGGCTCAGCAAGTTCATGGCAGCCCCACCCAAGCTCCCAAAAGCCCGGCCAGAGAACCGGCCTCACATCACGTACCCCGCGGAAGCGGGCAACGTGATCCTGTTCGAAAGCTGGCTACGGCACGAAGTCGCCGCCAACCGCGTCGAGGACGAACGCATCAGCATCAGCTTTAATTTCAACTGGGTTTGATCACGCGAGACACTCGCGGCCGCCCGGCACCAACGTCCAACTTGCCGCCGACGCGAGCTGTGCTCACTTGCCCGATGGCGATCCAGCGCCTTTTCATCGCCGTTCCGCTTCCTCCGACGATTCGCAACGTGCTCGTCGAACTAACGACGACCCTGCAGGGTGTCCGCTGGACGCCCGTCGACCAGCTGCATTTGACCCTTCGTTTCCTAGGCGACGTGGACACCGACAAGCTCGGCCCGCTGACTGATCGCCTCGGCCAAATTCGCGTAAAACCTTTTTTGCTGCCGGTCGAAGGCGTCCACGCATTCCCGCCGAAGGGTCCACCGCGCGTGCTCTGGACTGGCCTCGGTTCGGGGCATCCCCGTCTGCATCAACTCCGTCAGCGAATTGATGATACATTGCTCGCCGCCGGACTGGAGATCGATTTGAGGTCGTTCGCGCCGCATATCAGTCTGGCGCGCTGCGGCGAAACGGCTGGCGAACGCGCAGTCCAGTGGCTGCGGGCGCACCGTGGATTTGAAGGACCCTCATTTCTCGTGGACTCGTTCGACCTCTATTCCAGTGAATTGCAGCCAACCGGTGCAGTCCATCAGCTCGTTGAGCAATTCTCGCTGTCGCTCTAGATTACGCACTCTCAGAATTTACCGGCGTCGATGATGGTTATAGCGATGACCGTACTGGTAACCGTGGCCGTAATAGCGGCCGGACGTCCAACCCGCTGACACGTACACGACCGGACGAGGAACGTAAACGGGACGCGGATACGATTCGACATACACGACCTGCGTCGGCGGCGGTGAGTTGACGTACACCACTTGCGGCGGAGCACTTGTTACGACCGGGGCACAAGGGACCACTACGACGGGTGCGATTTCGCGCTGGCTGTAAACGACTGGCCGCGAGTCATCGACGATCGAGCCGAGCACTGCGCCCGCTGCTGCACCGATGACAGCG
>DAITQE010000318.1:0-5176 GCA_036833235.1 Opitutus sp. | reverse complement strand
CGTTAACCACGATTGCTCGCGCGGCCAACCTGTCGGTATCCACGGTTTCGTACGCATTGCGCAACAATCCGAAAATTCCGCCGGCGACACGCCAGCGAATCAGGCAGCTGGCCGATCAAATGGGCTACAAGCCCCACCCTGCTGTCTCAACTCTCATGGCCCATATCAAATCGGCCCGCCTGCCGAAGTCGGCGACACGCATCGCCTTCGTCTGGATCGAGCCGGAGATCGCGGGACTGAATTCGGCCTTTAACCGGCAATCGCTCGCGGGCGCGTCGCAACGCGCGCGTGAACTTGGTTACTCCTTGGAAGAGTTTCGCCTGTTTGACCGAGGGATGACTTCGCGGCGGCTCAGCGCAATTCTGAGAGCGCGAGGCATCACCGGAATCGTCTTCTCCGGCTGCGACCGCCGAACGAGCATCAGTCTCGACATGGACTGGAAGGCGCACTCGGTTGCCATTATCGGCAATGCACGCTGCACGCCCGAACTGCATCGCGCCGGATATTATCACTACATGGGGATGCGGCGAATCATGATGGAACTGGCCGCCCGCGGCTATCGGCGTCCAGCCGCCATACTCGAGTCCGTCGTGAATGAGCGCGCCAGTCGAACGTGGGAGGCCGCCTTCCTGGCCTATCATCCGGCGCCGAACCGGGCCCAGGCTGCGCTTAAAAAAATGGAGGTAATCGATCCGATGATCTTGCGGCCGTGGTTGGAAAAATACCGGCCCGACGTCCTCATCGTCACGAAGCAGGTGTTCATCGCACCCTTGAGAAAAATTCTCGGAGCCGCGGGGAAGTCGGTTGGCTTCGCGGTGATCTCGTTGGACGAAAACACGACCGCCATCTGCGGAATCAATCCGGGACATCAACGAGTCGCAGCCAACGCCATGGACTTGGTGCTGGGCCAGCTTATGCGCAACGAAACCGGCATCCCGGAGGACCCGAAAGAATTATTGTTCGACGGACACTGGATTGAGGGGCAGACGCTTCGCCCCCGGCAACACGCGTTGGAGGAGTTTGCTGATTAAGCGGCAGTCGCGTCCATGGATGTGGTTTCATGCGAGCTCTTTTCCCGTGACCGAGATGTAACATTATTCCCCTTGCCGGATATTCCCGCCGGGGTATGCGTCGTCGCATGAGCCTGGTGCAAATCTACGAGTGTTTGTGTGATCAGACGCGATCCGTTTTCAGGTCCCCTTTCCCGCATGAAGAAAATCCGCATTGGCATCAATGGCTTTGGACGCATGGGCCGGCTCGTCTATCGAGCGGCCTGGAACTGGCCTGAATTCGATTGGGCGCTTATCAACGAAATAAAAGGTGGCGCCGAGTGCGCGGCACACTTGCTTAATTTCGATTCGCTGCAAGGCCGCTGGTCGCAGGAAGCCAAAGCGGAGAACAGCGCGATCCGGATCGGCGAACACGAGATCGCTTTCACGGAAGCCGCGAAACCCGGCGACGTGCCGTGGGCCGATCACGGCGTCGACATCGTGCTCGAATGCAGCGGCAAGTTTCGCAAGCCGGAAGACCTCGCCGTCTATTTCGAACGTGGAGTGAAGAAGGTGATCGTCGCGGCGCCGGTAAAGGGCGAGGCGCAGAACATCGTCCTCGGGGTAAACGATCAGCTTTACGATCCGAAGAAGCACCGGCTGTTGACGAACGCCTCCTGCACGACGAACTGCCTCGCGCCGATCGTGAAGGTCATTCACGAGGGCATCGGCATCGAGAACGGCGCCATCACGACGATCCATGACGCGACGAATACCCAGAGCCTCGTGGACAAACCGGACAAAGATCTCCGCCGGGCGCGCGCCGCAGGTTTGTCGCTCATTCCGACGACAACCGGCTCTGCCACAGCGATCGGGATGATTTACCCGGAGTTACTCGGCAAGTTGAACGGCCATGCCGTTCGCGTCCCACTGCTGAATGCTTCCCTCACCGACTGCGTTTTCAAAGTGAAGAGGAAAACGACCGTCGTCGAAGTGAACCAACTCCTCAAAGCCGCAGCCGACGGCGCACTCAAAGGCATCCTGGGTTATGAGGAGCGCCCGCTGGTCTCGATCGACTACCAAGGCGACCCACACTCTGCGATTATCGACGCGCTTTCAACCATGGTCGTCGATGACACCCTGGTAAAAATCTATGCGTGGTATGACAACGAGTGGGGCTACGTGAATCGGATGGCCGAATTGACCCGCAAGGTTGCCGCTTCGCTCTGACGTGAATCTGCGGAATTACGTCTTCGTTACGGGCGCCTACTGGGGTTTCACGATCACCGATGGCGCGCTGCGCATGCTCGTGCTGCTGCATTTCTTCAACCTGGGCTACAGTCCCGTGCAGCTCGCGTTTCTGTTCCTCTTCTATGAGTTCTTCGGGATCGTCACGAATCTGCTCGGGGGCTGGATCGGCAGCCAGATGGGATTGCGCGTCACGTTGATCGGCGGGTTGTTCTTGCAGGTGGTGTCACTGGGACTTCTCGCGTTGCTCAACCCGGCGTGGCCAGAAGCACTCTCGGTCACGTACGTGATGGTGATGCAATCGCTCTCCGGAATTGCGAAGGATCTGACGAAGATGAGCGCGAAGAGTGCGATCAAGGTGGTCGTGCCGCCGGACGCAAGCGGCGCGCTCTTCAAGTGGGTCGCGATTCTCACCGGCTCGAAAAACGCGCTCAAAGGCGTCGGGTTTTTCGTTGGCGCCTTCCTGCTGCATCTCGCCGGTTATGCAGGCGCACTCTGGAGCATGGCCGCAGCGCTCCTGCTCGTCACAATCGGCTCGTGGGTCGTCCTCCCCGCGGACATGGGACGCGCCAGGAACAAGGTGAAGTTCCAGGAGCTGTTCTCAAAGGAACGAAACATCAACGTGCTCTCGGCGGCGCGGCTGTTTCTCTTCGGCGCGCGCGACATCTGGTTCGTCGTCGGCGTGCCGATCTTCCTCGAAGGCACACTGCACTGGAGTTTCGCCGAAGTCGGAGCGTTCATGGCATTTTGGGTGATTGGCTACGGTATTGTTCAGTCCGTTTCACCAGCCTTGCTGCGCGGTCGTTCGCCGGGCGGTGGCGTTGCCGCGGCAACGGCCTTCATCCTCTCCGGTGTAGCTGCGCTGATTCCGCTGGGACTGAAGACGACGCTCGATCCACAGACCGTGATCATTGGCGGCCTCGCGCTTTTTGGAATTATCTTCGCCGTGAATTCCGCGGTGCATTCGTTCCTGATTCTAGACTACACCGAAGGCGATAAGGTCGCGCTCAACGTCGGCTTTTACTACATGGCCAATGCCGGTGGACGGCTGATTGGCTGTCTTCTCTCAGGGCTGCTTTACCAAATGGCCGGCCTGAATGGCTGCCTGTGGGGCACCTTCGTTTTCGCCTGCATCGCGGCTGCCATCGCTCTCGGCTTGCCGCGTCACGCAGTGCATCCGGACCTGCTCGCCGCGGCGGGAGCAAAAGCAGACGGAGAGTGACCGTCGGCGTTTCACGGTTCACCCTTTGCGCAGCTAATTCTTATGCCAGGCGCCGTCGCCAAAAACATGTCTTTTCTGGACCGCTATCTGACGGTCTGGATTTTTGCTGCCATGGGCGCGGGAGTAGCCCTGGGCCATTTCGTGATCACCGATCCATCGGCTTTCTTTGCGCCCATGACGGTCGGGACAACGAATCTCCCGATCGCCGTCGGACTGATCCTCATGATGTATCCGCCGTTGGCGAAGGTGAAGTATTCGCAACTGCCCAAGGTCTTCGCGAACACGCGCATTCTCACTCTTTCGCTGATCCAGAACTGGGTGATCGGTCCGCTGCTGATGTTCCTGCTCGCGGTGCTTCTGCTGCGCGATCACCCCGACTACATGGTGGGACTGATCCTGGTCGGCATCGCGCGATGCATCGCGATGGTGCTTGTCTGGAACGAACTCGCCAAAGGTAGCCGCGAATACGCCGCCGGGCTGGTCGCCCTGAACAGTATCGCCCAGATTCTGTTCTACAGTTTCTTCGCGTGGCTTTTCATCACGGTGCTTCCGCCGTATTTCGGACTCGCGGGCACCGTGGTCCACGTCGAGATGCGTGACATTTTTTGGAGTGTGATGATTTACCTGGGGATTCCGTTTGCGGCCGGTGTGCTGAGTCGCGTGGTGCTGGTGCCGCTCAAAGGCGAGGAATGGTATGAGCGCGTGTTCGTGCCGCGCATTTCGCCGATCACCCTGACGGCGCTGCTCTTCACCATCGTGGTCATGTTCACATTCAAGGGGAACGCCATCGTGCAGCTGCCGATGGATGTCCTGCGCATTGCGATCCCGCTGTGCCTCTATTTTGCCATCATGTTTACGGTCAGCTTCGTCATGGCCAAGAAGCTCGGAGCGGACTATCCGCGCTCCGCTTCGGTCGCGTTTACGTCGGCGGGAAACAACTTCGAACTGGCCATCGCCGTTGCCATTGCGGTCTTCGGCCTCAATTCGGGTGTCGCCTTTGCGGCTGTTGTCGGACCGTTGATCGAAGTTCCCGCGTTGATCGGCCTCGTCCACGTGGCCTTTTGGTTCAGACGGCGTCACTATTCGGCGGATACTAGCGCGGTGAGTGTCAGGTAGCGCAGCGCGCTCATGAAACCCGCGGTCCTCATTCTCTGCATAGGCAACTCCTGCCGCAGCCAGATGGCCGAGGGCCTGCTTCGCGCGGCAGCCGGCGATCTTGTCGAGGTGCACAGCGCGGGCTCAAAGCCCGCGGGCGTCGTGCATCCGCGTGCGATCGCAGTGATGAAGGAAATCGGGATCGATATTTCCGGCCACCGATCGAAGCCGGTATGCGAATTTTTCGAGCAGAAGATAGCGACGGTGATCACAGTGTGTGGCGATGCCGACGACGCGTGCCCGATGTTTTCCGGCAAAGTGACCCGCGACCACTGGGGCTTTACGGACCCGGGGCATACGAAAGGAACGGAGCAGGAAATTTTCCGTGAGTTCCGGCGGGTGCGTGACGAGATGAAGCGGGTGTTCGATGCCTGCGCGGCAGGCCTGCGCGACAGTCACGCGCAAAGAGAGCAGCCAAAGGCAACGGCAGGCGTCCGCTGAACCTAGATTCCGCAGTTGGAATTGAACCACAGAGACACAGGGCGCACAGAGAAACCACTTACCGGGAAATATCCTGCCCAAGGCGATTCACCTTCAGGGTGAAAGCGCCTTTGCTCGATTT
>DAITQE010000317.1:0-5185 GCA_036833235.1 Opitutus sp. | reverse complement strand
GACACAGATGGGAACAGATGAGTCCCGGTCGGAATCTGTGTTTATCGGTGTTCATCCGTGGTTGAATTTGGTTTGGGAAATATGATCAGTTCACAACGAGTTTGAGCGTTCAAGGACTCTAAGGATGCTGGCTCGGTTGAAACCAGCTTTTCGCGGCGGCGAGATCGCCGGAGGCGAGACTGTGACCGGCGTTTTCGGTATGGAGCGTGACGTCGGCGCCGCCGGCGCGCAGATGCGAGGCAAGGCGGTGCGCGTGATCGCTCGGGACAATTGGATCGCGGTTGCCGCTGGCGATGAGTACGCGCTTCCGATCAAGCGAGCCGGGCGCCGCCGGTGAGTCGAGCACGACCATCGGTCGCAGGAGAACGGCGCCGGCGAGGACTACGGGCCGCAGCAGCAGGACCGTGGCGGCGATGTTGGCGCCGTTCGAGAAGCCGAGCGCGATCAACCGGGAAACGTCGATGTGATATTCGTCAGCGGCGGCGGTGATGAAGTCCGCGAGTTCGTGCGTGCGTTGCGTGACCTCGTCGGGATCGAAAACGCCTTCGGCCAGACGCGCGAAGAAGCGGGCCGCGCCGCGTTCGCTGACCTTTCCGCGCGGGCTGAGCAGCGCGGAGCCTGGAGACAAGGTTCGCCCGAGTGGGAGAAGATCGTGCTCGTCACCGCCGGTGCCGTGGAGCAGCAGGAGCGGCGGAGCGGACGATGATGTTGCGGGTTCAAAAACGTGAGCGAAGGCGAGTGGCATCGGCACACGGTTCATGAAAGTTCGCGCGGCGCAAACCGAGCGGCCACGTGCTGTGGTCGCAAGTGGGAAAAAAGCATCGAGTAACCTATTGGGTTACTCGTCCGCTCGCTCACGAGACTACGAGATGATGTGAGAATCCACGATTCCTCACTAGATTGAACTGTAGGTTGCGAGCTTGCCGAGCAACGGGTCCGCGTCGAGGACGTAGCGCGGCGAGCGCGTTACCTACACCAAGCGGAACTCGTGCTGCACCTGCCGCGGCGATCGCGGGCTTGTGTCAGGGATCGATCTTGGCGATTCGCAACGCGTGGCGGCCGCCTTCGAATTCTGTGGCCAACCACGTGCGCACGATCTGCAGTGCCTCGGCTTCGGTGATCGTTCGCTGGCCGATCGAGAGGCAATTGCCGTCGTTGTGCGACCGGTTCCAGATGGCGACTTGCTCGTTCCAGCAAAGACCGCAGCGAACGCCGCGGACGCGATTGGCCACGATGGCCTCGCCGTTGCCCGAGCCGCCGAGCACGATTCCACGCTCCACCTCGCCGGCTGCAACGGCCAGCGCGACCGGGCGAATAAAGTCGGGATAATCACATGCCGCGTCAGAATACGTCCCGAGGTCGCGGACGGTATGGCCGTCGGTCAGGAGGGCCGCTTTGATGGCTTCCTTGTAGGCGAAGCCGGCATGGTCGGAGCCGATGGCGATGGTGAAGGTTTTCATGCAGCGAGGTGAAATGAACTTGGTCGTAGTGTGCTTGTCCTTATCCCGATCGCAGTTGCTGCCAGCAAAACAAAAATTCCCCTTATGAAGATACTCCCTGGTTTGCTCGCTATGTGGTTTGTCGTGTTGGCCGCGAGCTGCGCCAGCGTCGATTCACGCGTGCAAAAACATCAAGCGGCGTTCAACTCCTGGCCGGCTGACGTACAGGAGAAAGTGCGGGCTGGAAAAGTGGAGGTAGGCTTTACGAAAGAAATGGTGCGAGTCGCACTCGGCGAACCGGATCGGCTGATTTCGAGAACAACCGAACACGGTGTAGCCGAAGGTTGGGTGTACTTTGACAAAGGCCCGAAATTCTCGCTGGGCTTGGGGCTGGGTACGGCCCGTGGCCATAGCGCGGTTGGCGGTGGAGTTACGGTCGGCGACGATTGGCGTGATGAGGAAAAACTGCGCGTGATCTTTGAAGGTGGCCGGGTTAGCGCGATTGAGACGCGGCGATAGTTTTGTCCGTCGATCCGTTGTGCGGCGAGCGCGCAACCTACCGGTCCAACACGGCGAGGACTGCGGTGGTGTCACTGAGATCGGTGAAGACGGCTGTGGGTTTGCACGCGCGGAGTTCATCGACCGTGTAGCCACCAGTCGCGACGCCGATGGTTTGGGCACCGATGACCTTGCCGCAGGCGATGTCATGCGGAGTGTCGCCGATTACAAACACTCGCTCGGCAGCGAACTCAACGGAATGATGCGCGGCGGCGCGACGAACGGCGTGAGGACCAAGCTCATCCCGCGTTTCGCTGTCGTCGGCAAAGGCGCCGAAAGCGAAATGGGCCCAGAGATCGTGATGACGAAGTTTGATTTCCGCCCCGCGCCGCAAATTTCCCGTGAGAAGCCCTTGGGCAAAATCGTTGCGGGTCACGAGCGCACCGAGAAGTTCCCGGACGCCGGGGAGCGTTCGGGCGCGCGGATTCGCCAGTTCTGCCGGCAGCGCATGCAAATAGCTGTCAAGGTAGCGCGAGATGTTTTCCGGCGTGTCGGGCAGTGCAAATTTCGCCAGCACGCGCCGGGCGATCCACGGATCGGTCCGACCAGCGACTTCGATATCTTCGAGCGTGCCGACAATCCCAAACTCAGCTTGCAAAGCTGTTACCAACGCGCGCTCGCCGGCGCCGCCGGAAAGGATCAAGGTGCCGTCGATGTCCCAGAGCAGGAGAGTTTTCATGGTTGTAACCCGTCAGAAACGACGGACGTCAGCTTTGGAAACAAGTTTGATCCGAATTTGCCGGAACACCCGCGAAACATATCTTTTCATAACAACAAAACCTTCAATCCCATGAAAACTTTTTTTAGCATTCTCGCGTTGATTTGCGGAATGGCCGTGCTGACCGGCTGTTCGACGGTTGAGACCCGCATTGCCAAGCAGCCGGATTTGTTCAGCCGGCTCACTCCGGAACAGCAGCAGATGATTCGCGAAGGGCGCGTCGGCATCGGTTTCGACATGGACATGGTGAAGCTCGCGTTGGGTGATCCCGATCGGGTGCGCGAACGGACCGATGCCAGTGGACACAGCGAAATTTGGTACTACGTCAATTACGAGACGTACGATGGCGCGCTGCTCTACCGCGGCTGGTACCATCGCGGCTGGGGCGGCCCTTTCTACCCGTATTACATGGATTTTCCCAGTCGTCAGGAGCGCTCACATGACAAAGTTGTCTTCCGCGACGGGCGAGTGACCTCGGTCGAACAGGAAAAAAAGTAGCGGTCTCGCTTCCTGATCGGCGGCTAAATTCATCCACTCGCCCACGCTCGCAGCTACGGCTGTCGCTACGAGCGTGAGAGACTGTGTGAAACTCAGCGCTTGGTGTAGGTAGCGCACTCGCCGCGCTACGTCCGCGTCGCGGACCTGTTGCGCGGCGAGCGCGCAACCTACAATGCAATCCAGGAATCGCTGGGTTTTCGCACAGTCTGGCGAGAGAGTAGACGAATAACCGCTTTCTCACGAGTGTGTGAAATCCTCAGTCATACACCCATCGCTTCGCTGTGGCGGCGAGCGTGAGCGAGTGGAGTCTTCGATCCAAGTCCGGACAACGCCCCGCGTTGGCTGAGCGACTGGCTTACGATTTCCCCTTGGTGAAAACAAACGGCACGGTCATGCGGACGTTCACGGGCCTTCCGTCTTTGATACCCGGCTTGAACTTCCATTTTGCCACGGCGTCCATGCAGTATTTTCCGAAATCCGGATTGGAACTTTGCGCGACGCGAAGATCTCGGGTTGTGCCGTCACGATTGACGACGAGCTCGATTTCAACGCGGCCGCTTTCCAACGTGAGGTAATACGGGAGATCAGGTTTTTTCGTGCTGCTGGCTTCCGGCTTCTGGTCGACATCGGCGACGGCATAGAAGCGATCCTCCAGCGGAAATTGAGCGGCGAGTTCCAGCTTTGTGCCGGCCACGATTTTATCATCGAGCGTAATGGGATCGAAGCCTTCGAGCGCCACCTCATAATTCACATCGCCAGGATGCTGATCTGCGAGAAGCAGAGGCGTGGTGCCGACATTCACTCCGGCGCGCGTTACGGTCGCTCCTTCAGGTGTGCTGACGATGTGGACCGCGCCGTTCGGCAAAATCCACTCGACGTGAGCGGTGGAGCCTTTCGCGACGGAGACGGTTTCCGTATGCGGCGCCCAGCCTTCGCGGGTGAAGGTCACGGCATAATTGTCGGGTGGAAGATCGGTGATCGTTGCAGGAGTCCGGCCGGTGCGACGGGCGTCGGGCGCAATCATGAGCGCGTTGGCGGGGTGCAGTTCGAAATCAACCCCAGCCGGGCCAGTTTTGAGTTCGAGTGATCCAAACACCCGTTCGAGTGCGATCACCCCAGATTCTGTGGTGGCGTTTTCGCGCACCTCGAGTTCGACATTGGCCGTGCCGTAGCGAGCGAGCGAAATGGCGACGGGATATTTTCCAATCTTGATATCGGTAAAGGTTGCCGGAGACCTGCGGGGTGGAAGATCGCCGACCTTGACGGTCGCTCCGGCCGGTTCGGTCGTGACGACCAACGTGCCGCGGGCGTTCGCTAGACGTGCTGCAGCTTGAATGCGCGCTTCGTTCTCGGCTTGCTGACGGGCGGACTCTGATTGGGCGAGTTTTTGTGCAGCGATTGCCTCGAGCTGTTTGCGGCGCTCGGCTTCTGCTTGCGCCTCCTTTTGGGCAATTCGGGCCTTCTCTTCTTCGGTGCGCAACCGTTCTTCGGTGCGTTGTTTTTCGGCCAGAAGGCGGGCGGATTCCTGATTTTGAGAGTAAACGAAAAAGCCTCCCAGCAGTAGCACGACAACGACAACGGCGGCTCCGATCACAAGCGGCAGATTGTTTTTTCGCGCGGGCGGTTTGAGCGAAACGGCGGACGCTGCGGCGGATGTGCCTGATGGGATCGCGGTCGACGAGGCCGCAGGTGCAGAAGCCGGTTTCGGGCTTACGGGCTCAGGGCTTTTTTTCTGCGCAGGTTTGGCTGAGGACTTCTCGGGCGCTGAAGGTTTGGCCGAATAACTGACCGATGACGGTACGGGCTTCTGAGGAACCGGTGCCGGAGAAGCAACGGGGGTTGGCTTCGCCGCTGGAACTGCGGCCTTGACCGCGGGCTGAACGACGGCGGCTGCAACCGGTGCGGGTGTGCTGGCAGGTTTGGCAGCGGCTGCGGGCGCCGCTGTCGGCGCCGGCTTGGCTGCAGGTTGGAC
>DAITQE010000316.1:0-5187 GCA_036833235.1 Opitutus sp. | reverse complement strand
GCCGAGAGTGCGCTCGGCACACAAGTGCGGCAGCTTTCGCTCGCCCGCGGTTACGCCTCCAGCAGCGAGCCTGTGATTCATTTTGGCCTCGGTGAAGACACGCAGATCGCCCGCCTGACGGTGTATTGGCCAAGCGGGCACGTGCAGACGTTTGAAAACTTACCCGTCGACCGGCGGTTTACGATTACCGAGCCTGCCACGCCCGCATCGCTCGCAAAATCGCCCCAGGCACTTCAGGCACAGTTTCAAGACGTAAGCCAAGCCACAGGGCTCGCACTGCGTTCACGCGAGGAACCGGTTGATGAAATCTCTGTGCAGCGATTGGTTCCCGTACGACTCAACCGTCGTGGCCCAAGTCTGGCGGTTGGAAATATCGACGGAAATGGGCAGGACTCGGTCATCATCGGTGGAACGACGGTGGCCGCCTCGCGTATCCTGCGTCGCATGACGGACGGAAAGTTCACCGATGCGAACGCCACAGCACTCGCAACTGGCGGGCAGGTCGACGACGGTCCGTTGCTGCTTTTCGACGCTAATGGCGACGGCCAGCAGGACCTGTTGGTGACGAAGGGAGGCAACAGCCTGCCGGCCGGCCTGCCGGATTATCAATCCCGATTGTATCTTAATGCGGGTGCCGGTGGCTTTCACCCTGCTGCGGACGACGCGCTGCCGTCGCTGCCGTTCAGCGTGGGAGCGGCCGTCGCCGCCGACTTGGATCGTGATGGACGGCTGGATCTGTTTATCGGCGCGCGCGTTCTTCCGGGGCAGTACCCTTTGCCACCGCAAAGCGCCCTGCTCGCGAACCGCGGCGGCACGTTTGAAGATATTACCGAGACAGCCGCGCCCGGTTTGCGCGATGTTGGAATGGTGACGGCTGCACTGTGGAGCGATGTCGATGGCGACGGTTGGCCCGACCTTTTGCTGACGCTCGAGTGGGGCAACGTGAGCTATTTTCACAACAATCAAAAGGGAGGATTGGAGGACTGGACCAAAAAAGCAGGTTTCGCTGCTGCAGGCACGGGATGGTGGACCTCGATCGCCAGCGCTGACTTCAATGGCGATGGTCGGCCCGACTACGTTGTCGGTAACGTCGGTCTCAATACGCAATACCATGCCGACGCTGCGCATCCGGCTTTGCTTTTCTACGGTGACTTCAAAGGCGATGGGACCGCGCAGCTCATCGAAGCCTACTACGAAGGAGACCAGATCTTTCCCTGGCGGAGCCGTCGCGGCCTGGCGGCTTCGATCCCGGCGATCCTGAAACGTTTTCCGCTCAACGAGAGTTATGCCAAAGCCACCCTTGGCGAAATTCTCGGCGAGGAGAAGCTGGCGGCCGCTGAACGCTTTGCGGCGGCCGAGTTGCGTAGCGGCGTATTTCTCAGTCAACCCGATCACACGTTTCGTTTTATGCCTCTGCCTCATCTCGCGCAGATTGCGCCCTTCCAAGGCATCGCGGCGGGGGATTTCGATGGGGATGGAAATGCGGACATTTACGCCGTACAGAACTCATACGCTCCTATTCCCTCGGTCGGCCGATTTGATGGTGGGCTCAGCCTGCTGTTGCGTGGTAACGGGCATGGCCAATTCACACCGGTACCTCCGGCCGAAAGTGGCTTCGTTGTGACGGGCGACGCGAAGGCGTTAGCTGTGCTGGACATTGATCGCGACGGCTGGCCGGACTTTCTCATAACGAGGAACAACGCCACCGCACTGGCCTATCGGAACGGCGGCGTCGCTGGAAATCATTCTCTGAGCATCCAACTTCAAGGGCCTCCCGGCAATCCCACTGCTGTGGGTGCACGTATTACGATCAGCCTCAAAGATGGCTCAACCCAAACCGCCGAAGTTTTCGCTGGCTCTAGCTACTACAGCCAATCCACGCCGACTGTGTTTTTTGGGTTCCCCGACGCGAATCCCGCGACCAAAATTCACGTGCGTTGGCCCTCAGGCGTGATCACAACGCACGCAGTCCCTGCTCGCTCGGTCCACCTGATCCTCTCCCCCACTGATTCCTGAACAATCGGGCAAGGGTCGATGTAAGCTTTCTCTCGTTTTTCTCTCTCTATGTTTTTCACTGCCCTGCCCAGGCACCCCCGCGAACGCCGCACTGTCATGCGAGCGATGCGCAGGCGAATGCTCGTCGTTGCCATGGCCATCTTGGGCACAGCTCGCGCGGCAGATACAAATGGTGGCATCACCGAAAAACCACTCGGCCCTCATCTTAGTCCGCGCGGGAAAACGATGTTTGTTCAGCTTCCATCCGAAGAAACCGGCGTGCAGACGGAGAATCGTTACGCGGATCCGAAGATGAAAGGCGAACTCTACCAAGAATTCGAAACGAGCTCGATTGGAACGGGAGTGGCGATCGGCGATTACGACGGAGATGGGCGACCCGACATTTTTGCGGTCAGCAAAACCGAAAGCTGCCGGCTATTCCGCAATCTCGGCGGCTGCAAATTCGAAGATGTCACTGATAAAGCGGGCGTGGGAGATCGCGGTGCAGCCGCGATGATTTGGAAGCAAGGAGCGACGTTCGTCGATGTGAACAACGATGGCTGGCTGGACATCTACGTTTGCCGATACAACGCGCCGAACCTCCTCTATATCAACCAGGGGAACGGCACTTTTAAGGAAATGGCGCACGACGTCGGACTAGACGTCAGGGACTCCAGTGTGATGGCGGCTTTCTGCGACTTTGATCGCGATGGACGACTTGATGTCTATATAGCGACCAACATTCTGGACATCGCCAAACACCCGAATGGCCAGCGCGGTTATCTGTTTCATAACAACGGCAATGGCACGTTCACGAATGTAACCGATCACGCCGGCATCACCGGTGAAACGCAGAGCCATTCGGCGACGTGGTGGGACTACGATAACGATGGCTGGCCCGACCTTTATGTCGCGTACGACTATGGAGTTCCCGACAAACTCTATCATAACAATCGTGACGGGACGTTCACCGACACGTTCGATCAAGTCATTCCGCACACGTCATTTTCTTCGATGGGGGCAGATGTCGGCGACGTGAACAACGATGGCCTGATCGACTTTCTCGTCGCGGACATGGCAGCGACGACGCACCGAACAGACCAGCATTCCCTCGCCGACGCGCGCGGAAGAACCGAAGAACCACCGAATGACTACAAGGGGACGCCGAAATATCACCGCAATGCGCTGCTGCTAAATACCGGAACTGGACACTGTCTTGAAGGTGCTTTCCTCGCCGGCGTAGCTGCGACTGATTGGACATGGTCACCCCGACTTGAAGACCTGGATAACGACGGTCGACTCGATCTTCACGTCACGAATGGGTTTCCCCGCGATCCTGGCGTCGACGTCCTCAAGCGTCTGATGGGTGCTGAAACTCCGGCCGAACGCATTCGGGTCATGTACGACAGTCCGATGCAGGCTGAGACCAACCTTGCGTTGCGCAATCTCGGCGACCTGCAATTTGAAAACGTCAGTACCGCCTGGGGCCTCGATCAAAAAGGCGTGAGTTTTGGCGCCGCGTTTGGAGATTTGAGTGGAGACGGTAATCTCGACCTGGTTTATGCCAATTACCACGGCAGTGTCTCCGTCCTGCGCAATGACAACGACACGGCCCACCGAGTGATCGTCGACCTGCGTGGCACCGCTTCCAACCGTTTTGGCATCGGAGCAACTGTCGAGGTGGAGAGCGGGCTCGGCTTGCAGACGCGTCAGCTCGTCCTCTCGCGCGGATATATGTCCAGCAGCGAACCGGCGGTCCATTTTGGACTTGGCCAGGACACGACGATCAAGCGCATGACCGTAACATGGCCTAGCGGGATCGTGCAGACGTTTGCAGATTTGCCCGTGGATCGGCGTTTCACCGTGACAGAACCGTCGGCCCAAGCACCGAAATTACTCGCGGGAGAAAAACCAAAGGCTCACGGGCAGTTTGCAGACGTGAGTCAATCGGTCGGCCTTGCCTTGCACTCCGGAGAGGAGGTCGTGTCAGAAACTTCATTACAACGCTTTCTGCCTTTTAAGCTCAATCGTCGCGGTCCCGCCGTTGCAGTCGGGCTGATTGACGACGATGAGCTGGATGATGTGGTCGTGAGCGGCACGACGCTCGATACACTGCGCATTCTCCATGGCACGTCGTCGGGCAATTTTGTTACGGCGGATGCGAAAGCCCAAGCGACCGGCAATGAAGTCGATGATGGTCCAGTGCTTTTGTTCGACGCTGATGGTGACGGGAAAAATGATCTACTGGTCACCAAAGGCGGCAACACCCAGCCGGCGGGCGCAGCAGAGTACGAGCCGAAACTATTCCTGAATGATGGACACGGGGGGTTCCGTGCGGCGGACGGAGACGCGTTGCCTCCATTGCTGTTCAGTGTCGGTGCGGCGGCTTCGGCCGATTTCGATCACGATGGACGGCTGGACTTATTTATCGGGGGCCGCGTGCTGACAGGCCAATACCCGCTGGCGCCACAGAGTGCACTCCTCATCAATCGAGGCGGAAAGTTCGAGGACGTGACTGACTCGCTCGCACCCGGCTTGCGCGAAGTCGGCATGGTGACGGCCGCGTTGTGGAGCGATGTTGATGACGACGGCTGGCCCGATCTGCTGCTTACGCTCGACTGGGGAAACGTGAAATATTTTCACAATAAACAAGGACAAGGGTTCGAAGACTGGACGAAACAGGCTGGCTTTGCCGCCGCGGGAAGTGGGTGGTGGACCTCGATCGACGGCGCCGACTTCAATGGTGACGGTCGCATCGACTACGTCGTCGGCAATGTCGGACTCAACACACAGTATCACGCAGACCCCGAACATCCAGCGCTGCTCTTCTCGGGTGACTTTAAAGGCGATGGCTCGTCGCTGCTCGTGGAAGGATATTATGAAGGGGATCGACTTTACCCCTGGCGCACCTGGAGAGACGTAGGTGCGGCGATTCCTTCGATCATGAAACGCTTTCCGAGGAACGATAAATACGCGTCGGCTACTTTGAGCGAGATCTTCGGAGAAGCCAAACTGACAGCCGCGCAACGCGTCGCGGCGACGGAATTGCGCAGTGGCGTATTTCTCAGCCAGCAGGATGGATCGTACCGTTTCGAACCACTGCCCCGTCTCGCGCAAATCGCCCCTTTTCAAGGCGTGGTTGCCGGCGACTTTGACGGCGATGGCCATGCCGACATTTATGCCGTGCAAAAC
>DAITQE010000315.1:0-5196 GCA_036833235.1 Opitutus sp. | reverse complement strand
CGCGCCAGCAAGCTGGCAGCCTACAAGATACGATTCCAAAACAAAAGACCTTGGTCATCAGGAGGGATCGGAACGAGTGCCCTCTTACGGATTCAAACTTGCGACAACGGATGGATGAATCCGCGAGCTGCTTTAGTAGCCGGGTTTGGCGCGGAATTCGGTGATCCATTCGATCACCTGCCGAGTGTCCCGCAGCGGTTTCGCTTCGTCGGGAACGTCGTCGAGGAGTCGGGTCGCTTCATCAATTGCGGCACGCCGCGCGGTACGACCAGGAGCACCGTCCGCAGTGGTGAGCGATTGCACGTAGAGAGCATACGCGAGCCTTTGCAGAAATTGGACACTCGGGGCCCCTTTCGCCTGAGTTCCGTTTGCACCGCTAAAAACCCGCGCGACTTTCTGCAAAAATCCAACGTTCATGACGACTTTCGTTTGTTGATCACGGTAATGCGCCAGAGCGGGCTCAAGCATCGTCTGCGCACCCGAGCGGTCACCTTGCGACGCGAGCGCGTACGCCAGCAAAACGTGCACATAGGCGAGGCTCTCCTTTGCCCCATCGGGCGGCAGATCTTTGAACGATTCCTCCGACAACGCGCGCCCGGCCGTTTCTGCTTCCGCGAAATGACCACTGCGGATTCCAGCGGTGGCAACGTTGAGCAATGCATCGCACGTGGCGCGTCGCTTCAGCGCCTCACCCATTTCACCCACAGGCTGGAGTCGCGCGATGCGCGGCAGGGCCGCCGTGGCTTCGGTGAAGACGGCGGGAGCTTCACCGAAGGTCAGGCGGACATCGTTTTCCAACTGTAGTTGTTCTTCTGTGACGAGCTGAGTCGCCACGGCATCGAGCCGGGATTGTTGGGCGAAAAGCGCACTGACTCGCCGAGCCGATTCGACCGCCTCATCCGCGGCGGGCCGGTGGCCAACCTGCGCTTCCAATCGGGCCACCGTGCCCCATGCTTCGATTAATCCTTCGTCCGCCCTCGTGGTTTTGCGGCTGTCGTTTTCCAACGCCGCGGCCGCCCGCGCCTGCGCCAACGCATCGTTTACCTTTCCTTGCGCGAGCAGATATTTCGACGCGCGATTGCGGGCGGAAATCCACAATTTCCAGCCTTGAGCATTCGACGGGTTGAACCGCACGTAATCCTCCGAGGCGCGGTCGCTCTTCGCGGCGAACACCAGGGCTCCCGCGTAATCGAAACGCAGTGCGGCGATTTGCGCCAACACATCGGGAGCGCGGCAACGGGCGAACATCGCGCGCAGATCACCCGGCCGGAGCAAAAGAACTTTGTCGGCGAGCTCGTACACCTCACGCTCGAGTTTCTCTGCATCGTCGAGGCGGCCCAGTGCGAGTGCGTGGCGGGCTTGTGAGTCGCTGATGTCTCCGTAGGCCGACGCGGCGCGTAAATCCGACAGATCGAGCGCGCCGAGACCGACGAGGATTTTGCGCGCTTCTTCGCAGGTCGTGATCGCCACCTCTTTTGACTGCGTTTGACTGAGGACATTGAGCGCATCGGCATACACCTGGCGAACGCGGTGAGAGGCGTCCGGCAACGCCGCGCGCGATCGCAGCAGAGTCTCAGCCTGTTTGAGATCGTGGAGCGTCGCTGGATCGCTCAGGCCTTGCGGCACCCGAGTAAACAGCGCGAGCGCCAAACCGATGGCGGTTTCGTCCCCGTTGTCGCCGTCCGCTCGAAGTTTTTCGAAGATGGCCTGTCCCTTTTTCAGCACGGGCGTTGCTCCATTGACGTCGCCGTGGGCGAACATCGCCGCACCCTCACGTACAAGCGCCATGCCATGATACCGCAACGTTTGTGGCGTCAAAAGATCTGCGGGCAAACCGTCGTAATACGCGACCGCCTGATGAGCGAGCCGGCCTACCGTATCCAAGCGGCCTGTCGGCTCCAGTTCGTCGTAGAAATCGTCGAGCAGAAATCCAACGAGTTTTTCCGCTTCGCCACGCGCGCGCTCGGCGAGTTGCCAAGTGGCCTCCGCTTTGGCCTCCGCCGCTCGTGCGCGTCGAAGGTTCAGAAAACCAAAGACGGCGTTTCCCGCGGCAAACAGCAACAGCACGCCACAAACCGTCGCGACCTTGCGGGCCCGATTCAGCGACTGTCGCGTCGCCGCCTCGCGCACTTGCTGTTCCTTCAGCAGCCGTTCCGCTTTCTCGAGCGCCTCGCGTTCGTGACGGACATTGCGGCTCGTTTTCAGCACGCTGCACAACACGTCGTGCGTCAGTTCAATCCGCCGCACATCCAGCCGCTCTTCGATTCGAAGCAGCCGGCGGTTTACCAACACGTCCAGCGCCTGTGGATCCGCTCCAGCATCGGCGAGGTAGCGGCGCGCCCGGTCGAGCGCAATGTTCTCCCGATAGCCGGTGTCCGTGAGCAGTTCGTCCTCGATGAAATGCCGGACGGCAACCGGCTGGTCTTCCATCGTTCGCTCATAAAATTCGCGCAGAATCGTGTCGCGCGTCCCAGCGAGCAGTCCCGTGCTAATCTCCGGCTCGCCTCGCGCACGGCGCTGGTTGTTCAGTTCGCGACAGACCAAGCTCAAGAGTGACGGTTCGACTTCGGCGTCTTCCAGCTCCGTATGACCTGAGACAAACCCGACGATTTGCCGCGCGACTTCTTCGGTCACGAGACCCGCACCTGGCTTCAACACGGCTTCCAGAGCTCGTTGGGCCTGCATGCGCGTGAGCCGCATGCGATTTTGCATCAACGAGGGCATGGCCGATTTCAGACTCTCCAAATGCGGCAGATAATCTTCGCGAAGCGTGATCAGCACGCGGTAATCGGCCCGCGCAAAATCGAACGCGTCGAGTTCCGCGGCCGATTCTTCCAACCGTGCCTCGAGCCGGGCTGGCGGCCGGTTTTCGACGAGGTCGGCGAGTTCGGCGATAAATCCGTTGGCGCGCCGTCGCGTCTCAGGATCCGCGGCGGCGCCAAGCGTAAACAACTCTTCGAATTGATCGAAGACCAACACCGGGATGACGAGTTTCCCACTCGAATCCTCCAGCCGATCGTCGCGCCGGTGAAAGAATTCCCAAAGATCACCGGAGGGCGCCGACATGCTGTTTAGCGTCCATGTACCCACTTTTTCGGTTTCGTGAAACACCATCGACTTGATCTGTTCCGTCAGCGGCAGGGCGGACGCGGAATGGTCGAGCCGGACATAAATCGGACAAAATCCATCCGCGCGCAGCCGCGGGAAAACGCCCGCTTGGAGCAGCGACGATTTGCCGAGACCCGACTGGCCGAACAAGACGGTGAGCGCTTTGCGTTCGATGCGACGCAGGAGTTCGCGAACCTCTTCTTCCCGGCCGAAGAAGAACGCAGCCTGCTCCTCCGTGAACGTCGAGAGGCCGGGCCACGGATTCTCGCGGTCCACCGATTGCGCCGCTTGGATGCTCATTATAAAACGCGCAACCCGTCAGTTTGAGTGGCCGAGAAGTTGACGCAGCCGCTCCACGAACTCGAACGGCGGCTCACCGCCCGGCATCCGCGTCCAGTGGTTCCTCAGAAATTTTTCCGAAACGAGCGCACTGGACTCAGGCGTCTCGTCGATGCAGACCGGCAGAATGAACGTCGCGCCCTCGGCCATCGCGCGAGTGCGATCGACCGCCCAGGCCCATTCCCGACGAAACCAACCTTCGACCCGACGTTCGGTGGTGGCGGAAATTACGGGGATAAAATAAGAGCAGCGCGCGACGTTGCGCTGAATCTTCCGTTCGAAATCGTCGCCGCTCTGCAACCGCTCCATATCGAACCAGGTGACGAACCCCGCCGCATCGAGCGCGGCTTTCAGCCTCTGCACCGCGACGAGATCTTCCCGCGCATAACTGATGAAGATGGCGCTATTGGGCATCTCCCGCTCAGGCGGCAAAAACCGGATCGCGTTCGTGCCGATGGATGTGTTCGCGGTCGCAGATCCGCGCCGGCGTGCCATCCAGCGCCGGTGCAGTTCGTTCACAAAGGCTTCGGCGCTCTGGTTGAAAACACGCGTGTGACTGCTGACGTCCTGAAGAAAGGAAACCAGCCCAGGCTGACGCAGAATCTGGCTGTCGGCAAAAATTTCGCCCACGTCACGCGGATCGGACAACCGGCGCCGTTTCGCGAGGCGGAGAAAAAGTCGCGTAAGCCAGTCCGACAAACCGCCGCCGAGGAGCAGGAGGTGGTTGTGCTCGAGCTCAGCGAACAATTTTTCAGGAGCATAATGTTCGCTCTGCAACGCACAGACGAACTCGAGCGTGTCCTCGTCTGAGATCACGTACGTGGGTGATGCGGAGAGCCGGCCCATCAGGTGATAAACCAGCGGACGCGTGAATTCGGAACGCTCGGACGTCAGATCCGTCACTTTGTTGGGCGCGTAGGTCATTACGTCGGTGCTGCGCATGCCAGCGAATCGCACGCTGTTGATAGCGTCCTCGAGCAACGAGTCGAACGTGGTCGTCACGTACAAATCAAAGTCGGTGATCTCCGCCAGCTTTCGCAGGACCGCCGGCGGCGTGAAGGTTGTCTCGCGAAGGATCGTGCGGATGCGCGTGTAAGCATCCTCCCGGCGGCCACGGTTGCCGAGGAATCGCACGACCACGTCGTTCAACGTCGGCGGAGAAGGTAAATGTGCGAGGTCGATCCCGAGCCGGGAGGCAAGGCGCCTAGCGAGCCAGTGATAGAAATTTTGCGGACCGCTCTCGGTGTCGATGGTAAGCAGTTCGGGTCCAATGATCGGGATGACGCGCTTTTCTTCGACGAAGTTGAGCAGGTCTTCCCACGCGTCGTCATCGAACAGCACCGACGGTGGATCAGCGGGGGCAAATTCAATGGTCATGGTCGTTGGCTGGAGATGCCGATCTGGGGTTCGTGAGTGCTGGCCTGACGTCGATCAAGAGGGGTCTGACGCGTCCGCTTCACCATAGCACGAAAAAAGGCATGTCGAGGGAGCCAGGACTAAACGGGCGGGAATCGGCGGTGTCGGCCATGGGTGTGAGAGCTTGCGACGTCACCAGCTTAGAGCCTGCCACAAAGATTGTATACAACGAAAACTGAAACCTGACGGCGGGAGGCGCAAATCAGATTTTGAGCGGTCGTTCAAAACCCACGGGCGGGACGCTCGTAATACGTCCAGGTCGTTGGTTTTGGAATCGCATCTTGTAGGCTGCCAGCTTGCTGGCGCGATTGAAGCGCGAGCAAGCTCGCGGCC
>DAITQE010000314.1:0-5205 GCA_036833235.1 Opitutus sp. | reverse complement strand
TGAAGCGCGAGCAAGCTCGCAGCCTACCATGTAACGGATTGCGCCATCAAAACGAAAGACCGTGCGGCCAGCTCGAGGCTTTTGATTTGCCAGTACCGGCCGATCATAAGACGTATCCACAGGCGCCAAATGGAACACTACGACTTGCACGAAGCCGCGCGGCTCGGGACACTCAAAACCATCCCCGCCAACGCGCTGTTGGCCAAGCGCCTTTTGGTGCGCAACGCGTCCGGCACGACTCCGCTGCATCTTATCGCGCGTCACGGCGGACTCAGTCAGGTTTCACCAGATATTTTCGTCGAAGAGAATCTGCTCCTGCGCAACGCGTCCGGTTATACTCCGCTGCATCACGCCGCGGAAGGCGGACAACTCGATTGTATTCCCCGCGTCTTTTTCAACGAGCGAGTTCTCTGCACCGCCAGCAATTCGGGGTACACAGTTTTCCACGTCGCTGCTGCGTATGGACATCTCGATCAAATTCCCGCGGACCTGCTCACTGACGAAGTCATCACGTCGAAAACGCATCTCGGCAACACCCTCCTGCACGAGGCAGCCGAAAACGGCACACTCGATCGAATCCCGCCGCAGTTTATCTCCCTGAAGAATCTCCTCGAACGGAATCTCGGCGGCGAAACCGTTTTCCACGTCGCCGCATTTAACGGGCACCTGGAGCAAATTTCCCCGGCGTTCTTGACCGCAGATGCGTTGCTTCAGACCACGACATCGGGCGACACGGTCTTTCACGCGGCCGCGATTGCCGGTCATCTTGATCAAATTCCTGCTGAGCTGTTGACCTATGATCACCTCGTGCTGACCAGCCGCTCGGGATTCACGTCAATTCACGCCGCGGCCGAATCCGGGCAGTTGGCAAAAATTCCGCTTGAGTTCATGACCGCCGAACTGCTGCTCACGCGTAACGACCACGGCGATACTCCACTGCACGCGGCTGCGCACGAAGGCCATCTTGACCAGATTCCGCCGGTGTTGTTGACGAAGGAACACCTCAATACGCGCAACAATTATGGCGTAAGCGTCGGCCGGACCGCCATCACGCGCGGCCACACCGCTCAGATTCCGGAACCTCTTCGTCCGAAAAAACGCGGACCGGTCGGAAAGTTTTTGGAGCGACTCGGTCTTATTCGGCCGCCGTTGTTCAGCTGAGTTGTGTCCGTACAGTCGGTTTGAGCGGGAGCGCGGGCGTCTCGCCCGCATCTGGGGACAAGCGGGCGGGACGCCCGCGCTCCCAAAGGCGAACTACTTGGAGGAAACAGCACGGCGCGTTGGCGGCTTTTCCTGTTCGGTCGTCATTCAATGAGTCTCCTTTCTTGGATTCGTTTTTCCGATTCGGCTCGGTTCGCCTAACGCGCGGGCCACTGGATTGCTGCCACCCATGAGTTCTGATCCACCCCGCCTATTTCTTGCGCTTCCGCGCGCGTTTTCTGCTCAAGACACAAGCGAGACTTGCGCCGTATCGGCCAACGCGCCACATGTGAGCGTTTATATTTAATCATGAGCACCACCATCACAGCCATCACAGCCCGTGAAATCATCGACTCTCGCGGCAATCCGACCGTTGAAGTTGACGTCAAACTCGCCTGCGGCGCCTTCGGCCGCGCTGCCGTCCCCTCGGGCGCGTCGACCGGTGAACACGAGGCGATCGAATTGCGCGATGGCGACAAAGCTCGTTTTGGCGGCAAAGGCACGCTGAAGGCCGTCGCCAATGTTAAGTCCAAAGTCGCTCCCGCACTTATCGGCTTTGATGCGCTGGACCAAATCGGAGTCGACCGCGCGATGATCAAGCTCGACGGCACCAGCACGAAATCGAAGCTCGGCGCCAACGCCATTCTCGGCGTTTCAATGGCCACGGCGAAGGCCGCTGCCGCCGCAGTTGGGCAACCCCTCTACAAGTACCTCGGTGGCCCGAACGCGAAAGTCCTGCCGGTCCCGATGATGAACATCATGAACGGCGGCGCCCACTCCGATGCGCCAATCGATTTCCAGGAATTCATGATCATGCCCACCGGCGCGAAATCTTTCCGCGAAGGTCTTCGCATGGGCTGCGAAGTTTTCCATTCGTTGAAGAAGGTTCTCAAGGACAAGGGCCTTGCCACCGCCGTCGGTGACGAGGGTGGTTTCGCCCCCAAGCTCGAGTCCACCGAGGCAGCGCTCGACGTCATTGCCCTCGCGGTGAAGAACGCCGGTTACAAACTGGGCAAAGATATCAACCTCGCGCTCGACGTGGCGGCGTCCGAGTTCTACGTGAAGGAAAAGAAGAGCTACGTCTTCAAGAAATCCTCCGGGCAAGTCCTGTCCGGTGACCAGATGGTGGATTTCTACAAGAAGCTCATCGCGAAATACCCGATCATCTCGATCGAAGACGGTTGTGCCGAAGGCGATTGGGCAACGTGGAAGAAGCTCACCGACGCGATCGGTGATAAAATCCAGCTCGTCGGCGACGATGTCTTCGTCACCAACGTTGAGTTCCTCAAGAAGGGCATCGATATGGGAGTGGCCAACTCGATTCTCGTAAAGGTGAACCAAATCGGTTCGTTGACGGAAACGTTCGACGCCGTGGAAATGGCCAAGGAAGCCCGCTACACCGCGGTCATTTCGCACCGTTCCGGCGAAACCGAGGACGTGACGATCTCCGACATCGCGGTCGCCACCAACGCCGGCCAAATCAAAACGGGTTCGCTCTGCCGCACCGACCGTGTCGCCAAGTACAACCAGCTCCTCCGCATCGAGGAAGAGCTTGGCGCCAATGCGATCTACGGTGGCAAGATGAAAGGTCTGTAACGCGGCGACGGCATACCTGTCGTTCACCTGATGCGAGTCATGCTCGTCGTCAGTCGCGTCTTTTCAATTGGGCCGGTCTCTGACCGGCCCTTTTTTTGTGCTCTATCAACAAACCCGATGCCCGAAATCCACCGCCGGCGGCAGCTGTTGCAAATATATCCGTGAACACGGGCCCGTTTCCGCGTGTCTAAAATCGCCCGGTCAGCAATTCAAGGGAAAGGCGCCCGAACGCCCATTTGAGCAATCGCCTCGACTCCGCTCCAACCCCCAACATACCGTTCGAAGCCGACCTATGAAACCTACACGCCTCCTGCTCTGCCTGCTGATCGTGTGCCTTCGCCTCACCCTAGCAGCCGCCGAGGATGCGCCGAAAGATGCGCCGGCGCCGGTAACTTCTCATACAAAACAGGCGACCAAAGAACAAATTGAGGCTCGGCTGGCAGAGCACGCTAGGAGGAAAGCAATGGGTTCTGCAGAGATCAGCTCTGCGGTCCCGGTTGATAAAAAAGCTGCAAAGTCCGAAACAGCCGCACCTGTTGCGCCGACAGGCACGTCGCCCGCCGCCGCAGATGCCGCTGCAGCCGCCGCCGATAAAGCACCGGCACCGGATTCTGCTGCCACTGTTCTGCCCAAACTCGAGGTTCAAAAAGGCAAAATCACCGAGCTCGATCGCCAGCTAGCGAAGCAAAACAAGGAAATTGCCCGCGAAAAACAAAACACCAAACCAACGAGGCTCGATGAGACGCTAAACGGCCCAAAAATTTCCAAGGCCCTCGCCCTCTTCGGTGGCCAGTCGAGCGATGATCGGTCGAATGTAGCCAAGGAACGCGTCTCGATGATGGAAGAAGAAAAAGACTTGATTGAGGCAATAGCCCAGACGCAGGACAAGGCCGAGAAGGAAGAACTTCAAAAAACGCTCGATGGCATAAAAGCCATGCGCCGTGAATTGGAAAATTCCCTCCACTAGAAATTTCGCGTTTCTCCGCGCCATGTGCGGGCGGGCGTTCTGCACCGACTGAGGCGAGTTATTCCACCTGCAAGATATACCCGCGCAGGTATTCGCTTTCCACCATCGTAACGAGAACAGGGTGGTCGGAAGGCTGGTGACACCACTCGAGGACACGCACCTTCCGTTTCGCATCTGCCGCCGCGCTTGCAAGTACGCTGCGAAGCTCTGCATCCTGCATGTGATGCGAACAGGTGTAGGTCGCGAGGACGCCATTGGGGGCAAGCCGTTGAAGCGCGCGCAAGTTGATCTCTTTGTAGCCGCGCAAAGCACCTTCCAGTGCACTCTTCGATTTTGCGAAGGGTGGCGGATCCAGGATGATAACGTCCCAAATCGCCTCGTCCGCTTTGGCCGGAGCGTTGAACCAATCGAACACATTACCGACTTCGAACGCCGCGTTCACGCCTGCACGCTGGACGTTCCGCCGTGCCGCACCGATCGCATCTTCCGCGCTGTCGATTCCCAGCACGCGCGCGGCCCCTGCGCGGGCGGCGTGTAAGGCGAAGGCACCTTGATTACAGAACGCGTCCAGCACGCGCTTGCCGGCACAGTATTTTGCGACGGCAAGATGCTGAGGCCGTTGATCGAGATAAAATCCAGTTTTCTGCCCGCCCTGCAAATCCAGCCAGTAATCGAAACCGTCGATCGAAACCCAACGCGGCTCCCATGTTTTGCCCGAACGCGTATGAACCTCCAGCGGCAGCCCTTCCAAGCGGCGGATCGGCGCGTCATTGCGGAACACGATATCGGACGGCTTCAGCACGTGAGCCAAAACCTCGCCCACGGTTTCAGAGCGCTTTTCCATCGCAGCCGATTGAATTTGTACAACCAGCGTATCTCCGAACTGGTCAACGACCAAACCCGGCAAATCGTCGGACTCTGACCACACGAGGCGTCGGCAAAGCGGAGACGTGTCGGTCGAATTCAATCCGGAGTTCGCACTGTCAGCACGCGCCCTGCGATTCACGGCTCGTTCGATCGCGAGCCGCAAATAGGCGGCGTCGAGCATGGTTCGTTCGCGGCTGAATCGGCGCCAGACAATCTGGGACTTCGAATTGTAAATGCCGCTCCCGATAAAACGATCGGCGCGGTCCCTGCATTCCACCACTTCTCCATCATGCGATGCGGAGAGGAGCGACTCGACCTCGTTGGCAAAAATCCACGGATGGCCGATAAGTACGCGGGGTTTGGCGTTAGCCTTGAGTTTCAACGACGGTTTTTCGGACACGTTCCAAACGTCTAGAGATTAGACCAGAGCGCGACGAAAAAGCGCCGAGCCCTCCCTCCAAGGTCTTTTGTTTCGGAATCGTATCTTGTAGGCTGCCAGCTTGCTGGCGCGATTGAAGCACGAGCAAGCTCGCGGCCTACCACGTAACGGATTGCGCCATCAAAACGAAAGACCG
>DAITQE010000313.1:0-5209 GCA_036833235.1 Opitutus sp. | reverse complement strand
TGTTCGGATCGAGAATGTTGCCGAACTTGCGCGCGCCGACGGGGCACACCTCGAGGCAGGCGGGATATTTTCCGGCGCGGGTGCGCTGGATGCAGAAGTGGCATTTCTCCATCACGCCCTGCTTGCGCGGCCGGTTGCCGAGGTAGGCCATGTTGGGATTGAGCCGGTCCTTCGGAATCTCCGGCTTCGTGAAATTGAACCGTCTCGCCCAGTACGGGCACGCGGCCTCACAATAGCGGCAGCCGATGCACCAGTCGTAGTCGATGACCGTGATGCCGTCGGTCTCCTGCCAGGTCGCGTGCACCGGGCAGACCTTGACGCAGGGCGGATTCTTGCACTGCTGGCACTGCACCGGCATGTAGAAATAACCCGGCTCCGGCACCTGCGACGGAGCGTAATTCTGATCGGCCTTGTCGACGTCCAGGGAACCGTGCGGCAGTCGCAGCACCCGGATGTATTGAATCTCTGGATTCCGCGACTGGTTGTTTTCCGCGACGCAGGCGTGGACGCATTTGCGGCAGCCGATGCAACGAGTGAGGTTCAGGCAGTAAACGAACTCCACCCCATCCATCGGCTTCAGATCGCGCACGTGCGGACGGACGCCGTACTGGCGCTCGACCTCGCCCTCGATGCGCTTGATCACCTTCGCCATATCATCGGGCGTCAGTTCCTTGTAGTATTTCTGCAGAAACTGCTCGGTGTTCGTGAAATCGTGTAGCGCGCGCAACGGCGCGAGACTCGCCGCGAGCGCGGTAAGACCGCCGAACGCCGCGGTGCCGCGCAGAAAGCTACGGCGCGTCATCGCGGCGTCGGACGTCTTGTCAGGTGTGGACGAAGGAAGGGGCATGTCAGTCGGCCGCGCGCGCGACGATTGGATTTGGGACCGGCACGCGCAAGGGATGCGGGCCGGGGGCGGGTTCGCGGGTGGGAATGCGGGGGGCGTGCGGGTTATGGCAGTTGGCGCAAACCAGCCGCTGCATTTGGCCTTTGCTGCGGTCCCAATAGCCGCTCGTTCGTCCGTGCGCGCCGGCTTCCCAATCGCGGTAGATCGGCCCGTGGCAACTGCCGCAGAGCGCCGGGATGTTATCGAACCCCACGTTGGTTCCATTACGCACCTGAAGGGTGAGAAGGTTCTGCTCGTTGTGACAGTTAAAGCAGTTGTTGTTTCGGTCGTGCGCTCCGTGAGCCATCACAATGTCGGAGTGCTCCTGCGGGATGATGATCTTCTGATGTTCGTCGTAGCGGATCGGCGGCGGCTTGTCTTTTTCGTGGCATAGGTTTGGCGCCACGGGGTCGTCTCGAGGAACTTCGAATCAACGAGCGGGATGTTTTGCCTGGCCGGCAGACGACCCCAGAGATTTTCCATAAAGAGCGCGGCCAGAATCAAGAAGGCCACACCGATCCCACCCAGCACGTAATTGGTCCGCTCGCCGTTCTTCCGAGTGGAACGTGGAGCGGGTGATTTCATGGTGCGGCCTCGGAAACAGGAGGGCGGCAGCCGTGTCGGAGCGATTATTTCTTGAGCGACCGAACGTGGGCGACGAGGGCGTTGATCTCCTCGTCCGACAAACCCTCGATCGCTTTCATGATGATTTTCCCCTTGGCATCGACGAGGCCGGTTTTGACGGCCTTGAAGGCCTCCTGGTCGGTGAACTTGGCCTGAAAGGCGGCTTCGGTAAAATCATTGATGCGAAGCTTGTGCCCCATTTTCGTATCCCCCTTGCCATTTTCGCCGTGGCACTTGGCGCATTTGTTGGACCAGTTAGCGGCGGCGTCCGCTCCATGAACTGCGCTGATCGCAGCACAAGCGAGGACGAGGGTAACGAGTTGGCGGAGCGCGGTCATGGGGATGAGATCAATTTGGGGTGACAGTTGCGGGGCCGGGCACGGGTTGCGCTGATCTGCATATAGTATCGGCCCTTCGTTTGGTTTGCGCTCTCCACATCTTGGCCAGTTTGCCGCATATATTGCGCGACACACGGCAAACTCTGCGCGCAACTCGGCAATCGATGCGCAGCCACGGGCGACAATTTCTCCGATACTCTTAACCGTTACCCCGAGAGCTGCCTCTATATAGTCACTCACTTCGACATAAATACTACGGCTATGATACCACGCATTCGCTGCACAAAAAATACGCTCCTTTTTGGCGGCATCGCCATTTGGGGCCTGCTGCTCATCTCATGCATGACTGTCAATCGCTCCATCGTGGCTCCGCCGCAAATCGCCGGCGCGACCTTCGTGGGCTCCAAGGCCTGCGAGGAATGCCACGACGACATCACGAGCAAATTCCATGGCGCCACGCACGCGCGGATCATGGCGCCGGGCGACAACGCCAAAGGCATCGGCTGCGAATCGTGTCACGGGCCGGGCAGCCTTCACGTAAAGGCGGGCGGCGGTGCCGGCACGATCATCAATCCGCGCAAATCGCCGGATACCTGTTTCCAGTGCCATGCCGACCTGCGTGGCCAATTCGCCTTGCCGAACAGTCACCCCGTACTCTCCGGCAAGATGGGCTGCGGCGACTGTCACGACCCTCACGAGGGCAGCACGCGGCCCGAAGGCGGCTCGAAGCTCGCGCGGCTGAACGAGTCCTGCCTCCGGTGCCATGCGCAACAGGGCGGGCCGTATGTCTTCGAGCACGAAGCGCTGCGAGAAGGCTGCGTCACGTGCCATGTCCCGCACGGCTCGGTGAACGCGAAAATGCTGCGCGTGCGCAACCAGAATCTCTGTCTGCAATGCCACTTCCAGCAACAGACGGCAGCCGGCCAGCTCCTGATCGGCGGTCGTGACCACTCGGCCTTCGTCAATCGCGGCGACTGCTGGAGCGCCGGTTGTCACGAGGCAATCCACGGCTCGCAAGTCGGCTCATCCCTACGGTTCTAACCAAGCCATCCCAACTGGAGACTACCCAATGAAACAATTGCTTCCCTCTTTTCACGCCGCACTCGCGGCGGGTGCGGTCTGCATCGGTCTGAGCATGGCGGTTACACCCGCGATTGCCGCCGATGCGTCCGCCAACAACGATTCTGCCACCTACGACAACACCATCGATTTCGCCGCCGGCGGCGCCGACGTGCATGGGGATAAGGCCCAATACCAGAAGCTCGCGCATCAAAAAGATGCCTGGGGCGGTCTCGAGGGGTTCCACTACAGCAAGGACCTCAACAAGACCACCACGTTGTCCCTCGACGGCCGCGCGCTCGCTGGCGACCACGACTACCACTTCGACCTGAAGATCACGCAGGAAGATGTGGGTTCGCTCGAACTCGGCTACACGGCGTTCCGCACCTGGTTCGACGGCACGGGCGGCTTTTTCCCGCAGAACGACCGCTCGTTCGAGCTTTACAATGACGAACAATACATCGACCGCTCCGACCTGTGGTTCGCCGCGAACACGAACCTGCCGAACGACATCAAATTCGACTTCCGCTACGACTTCACGACGCGCAAAGGCCTCAAGGACTCGACGAGCTGGGGCGATACAAACCAGACCGCCGGGTTCGGCACGCGAGCGATCGTGCCGACATTTCTGCGGATCAACGAGTATCGCAATATTTTCAAGTCGAAGATATCCCGGAGCGACGAGCAGGTCTCGTGGGCCATCGACGGCCGCTACGAAAACACCAACATCAGGAACGACCGCGAGATCCACCGCGCTCCCGGCGAAAAGGCCGATCGCTACGTCACGCAGCAGGATAAATCAGACAACGACTTGTTCATGGTGCATGGCTTCGTCCAGAAGCACTTCACTGAACAGCTCTCGATGAGCACCGCCATCGCCCGCTACAATATCGACACGAATATCAGCGGCAGCCGGATCACCGGCCTCAGCTATGACCCGGTGTTCGATCCGGTGTATGCGAGCCGGCAGAATCACGACGAAGGTTTCTACAACCTGACCGGCGGCTCGACGATGCACCAGACGATCGCGAATCTGAACGTCATGTATCAGCCCACCAAGAATTGGACGATCGTCCCCGCATTGCGCGCCGAAAAGACAACTTGGGGCGTGCATGCCGACTACGTCGAGACGGCGGTCGGCGCCAACCTGGCCATGACGCAGGAGGATATGGGGAATGACAGCAGCCACGATCTGCGCAGCCTGACGGAGACGATCGAGGCGCGTTACATCGGGATCGCCAACTGGGTGTTCAATTTCGACGGCGAATCGATGCAGACCAACGGCACGCTCGCCGAGGATCTCGTCGCGCTGGAAACCGGCGTGACCTCGATCGGGCGCACGACCGACTACAAGCAGAAGCACGAGAAATACACGGCCACCGCAAACTGGTATGCGAAGCCTGGACTGAGCTTCACCGGCCAGTATTATTGGAAGGGCCGGCAGAATTCCTACGACGACACGCGCGATCTGACGCCCGCTACCGGCGGCGACCGTTACCCGGCCTACATCGGCCAGCAGAATTTCGAAACCAACGATTTCAACATCCGCGCGAGCTGGCGACCGGTGACCGGAGTTGGCCTCGTCACCCGCTACGACTACCAGAATTCGACCGTTGAGACGCGCGGCAAGGGCCTCTCGCTGATCGAGAGCTCGACGATGACATCGCATATTTTCAGCGAGTCCGCGACGTGGAATCCGCTCGCCCGCTGGTATGTCCAGGCGAATGGCAACGTCGTGTTCGACCAACTCAAGACGCCCGCTTCGGAACTCACCGGCGCGGCCGCCGGGCTCGTGCTGAACTCCGACAACAACTACGTCAGCTACGGCCTCGCGACGGGCTACGTGATCGACGAGCGGACGGACCTCAGCGTAAACTACGATTATTACCGGGCGAACAACTACGTGGACAATTCCAACCGCTCGCAGCCCTACGGCGCGGAGGCCACGAACCAGGTGGTCGGCGTGACGTTGAACCGTCGCGTCAACGCCCACCTCAACTTCACTTTGAAATACGCCTACGCGGACAACAATGATGTGACCTCGGGTGGCCTGAACAACTTCCGCGCACACACCGTTTACGGCAAAGTCCAGTATCGCTTCTGAATCCACGCGCCTTCGGGCGTTCGCTCTCTCTCCGCGCCGGCACGCCTTTGGGCGGCCGGCGCTTTTTTTGCATCGCGGACAGCGGCTATCGAGGGACGGGAAAGTAGGTTAGGTTAGAGCCCCGCGCCGCCCGAACGACAGCTAACTGGGTCCGCGCGCGAGTGATTGCACATCGCTAATGAGGAAGCTGTTATGTTGTCC
>DAITQE010000312.1:4572-5212 GCA_036833235.1 Opitutus sp. | reverse complement strand
CCGTATCACTGGGCGACGCGCTGTTCAGTGGGCATTGCGCAGTCCGGCTTTTCTGCGCTCTTCATTTTTCTAAGCGGCGGCCGCATCGAGGCGCATTTCCACATTTTCGCGTCGATGGTTTTCCTTTCGCTTTATCGCGACTGGAAGGTGCTGCCGGTGGCCACGACCGCGATCGTGGTTCATCATTTGATCTTGGGTCGCTTCTGGCCCGAGGCGGTTTTTGGTGTCTCAGAAGCGTCAGTCTGGAGAACGGTGGAGCACGGCGGTTGGTTGGTGATCGAGAATGCCGTCCTCGCGTGGTCGTGTTTGAACTCACGCCGCGAGCTGGCGGAAATTTGTCAGCAGCAGGATGAAAACCGGTTGCTTTGCGACGAGATGGAAACGCGCGTGAAAGATCGGACCCGCGATCTCGAATCTGAAATGGAGGCCCGCGAGCGCACAGCGCGCGAACTCAAGCAGAGTGATGCACAGCACCGGCACCTCGTGGCGAGTCTTCCGATTGGCATATTCGAAACCACCCGCACCGGTCAGGTGCTCTTCGCGAATCCTTACCTTTTGGGGCTGATCGGCCTGCCGACCAGTTTCGATCCAACGGCTGTTTCTCTGGCCGACGGGCGGATCTTTCCGATCGCGGATCGCG
>DAITQE010000312.1:0-4562 GCA_036833235.1 Opitutus sp. | reverse complement strand
TCGCGTGCGATTCTGGCAACGGCTTGAAACCGAGGCCGAGGTCCGCGGCTTCTCTACGACGTTTCGGCACTTCGACGGATCTCCCTTTGAAGTCGTGATCAATGCCCGGCTCAAGCGGACTCAACCCGGTGAAGAGCTGGCCTGCGAGGGCACGGTTGAAGATGTGAGCGTGCGCAAGCGAGCCGAGCGCGAACTCGATGCGTTGCACAACCAGCTCGTCATGGCATCACGCCAGGCGGGCATGGCTGAAGTTGCCACCGGCGTGCTGCACAACGTGGGTAATGTTCTCACGAGCGTTAATTTGATCGTGCACGATGTGCAGGATCGCTTGAAGTCCACGCGCCTGATTCATCTTCGGCGGGTCGTCGAAATCCTTCAGCG
Organism: Opitutus sp.; assembly: GCA_036833235.1. GTDB lineage: Bacteria > Verrucomicrobiota > Verrucomicrobiia > Opitutales > Opitutaceae > Opitutus. The sequence goes on along the minus strand of DAITQE010000312.1, from coordinate 4,181 downwards.
CGAGCAATCGCGTTTGGCTGAGTTTCTTTCGAGTGATCACGCGGGCCGTCAGCTGCCGGACTTCCTCGCGAAGCTGGACGAGCACCTGACGACGGAAAACCGCCAACTGCTCGTCGATGTGGAGGGGCTGGTCCGTCATTTCGAACACATCCGCGAAATCATCGTCACTCAACAAGGGTCGGCCCAACTTTTTGGTGTAACCGAAACGCTCAATCCGGCGCGCCTTTTTGAAGATGCTCTCCGCCTCAACGCTGAATCGCTGGAGCGCCACGGGATTTCGCTCGAGCGGATTTTCGAGCCCGGCGGAGAGGTGAAAGCCGACCGGCACAAAGTCCTGCAAATTCTCGTCAACCTGCTCAAGAACGCGAAAGACGCCCTTCAGGTGATAAAACCCGGCGAGCGCGTGATTCGAGTCAGAGTGTCGCGAGGAGAGGGCGCCACAGTGAATCTAAGCATTGAGGACAACGGTCCCGGGATCGCCGCTCCGAACCTGACGAGAATCTTTCAACACGGCTTTACCACGAAGCCAACGGGTCACGGCTACGGACTTCACAGCAGTGTGCTCGCGGCTCGCGAAATGGGCGGTGACCTTGTCGCCACCAGTCCGGGCCTCGGCCACGGCTCCGCCTTTATTCTCACCCTGCCCGGCATGCCGCAGCCCTGCTGATGAATCCGATTCTCCCACCGAATCGCCGCATCCTGCTCGTCGACGACAACCGGTCGATCCACGAGGACTTCCGTCGCATTCTGATGCCGACGAATTCCAACGTTGGATTGGACGATGCCGCAGCCGCTCTGTTCGGTGCGTCCGCGCACGTGCCACCCGCCGAATCCGACATCTTCGAGCTCGAGTACGCGCAACAGGGACAGGAGGCGTGCGAAAAAGCGACTCTCGCGGTGGCTTCGGGCAAACCGTACGCACTCGCATTTGTCGACATGCGGATGCCTCCCGGGTGGGACGGGCTCACTACGATCGGCAAGCTCTGGGCGATCGATCCGCAGCTGCAAATCGTGATTTGCACGGCCTATTCCGATCGGAGCTGGAGTGAGATTCAAGCGGCCCTCACGGCGCGCGATCGCTGGCTGGTCCTGAAAAAGCCTTTCGACAAAGTCGAGGTCCTTCAGCTTGCACAAGCGTTGACCGAAAAATGGCATCTTACCCGTTTGGCGCGCCTTCAGATGGCGACGCTGGAGGAGCACGTAAATGTGCGGACAGATCAGCTTCGCCAGGCAGTGCAGGTGAAAAACGAATTCCTGGCCAACGTCAGCCATGAGCTGCTCACGCCCATGAACGGAATCATGGGAATGCTCGAGATGCTGGGAGAAGGTGCGTTAAATAAAGATCAGTCCGCGTGCTTGAATGACGCCCGTACCTGTGCCGAGAGTCTTGCTCACCTGCTCAGGCAAATCGTCGCGTTTAATCAAGCTGAAGCCGGTACGCTCGCGCTCGACCCGCTTCCCTTCGGGCCGGTGGACCTCCTGACGGAAGTCGCCGCCGCCTACCGCGCGCGCGCTTCGCATAAGGGGCTCGCTATAAAGACGCATGTCGCGCCGACGTTGCCCGCCGTGGTGCGCGCTCCGTCGCCCGTGATTCGGCAGATTCTGTTAGTGCTCCTCGACAACGCGGTGAAATTCACCGCGCGCGGTGCGGTTTCGGTCCGTGTCGCAGGCGATGCGTCACAGCTCTGCTTTACGGTTGAGGATACCGGGATAGGTCTGTCCGCGGAGCAGTTGTCGTGGATCGTGTTGCCGTTCGCTCAGGTCGACGGCGGATTGGCGCGTCGCAACACGGGCATCGGCCTCGGACTGCCACTCGCAAAACGTCTCGCGACGTCGTTGGGCGGCGAGCTCACCCTCAGTTCGCAGCCGGGCCGTGGCACGACGGTCACGTTCCACGTGCTCACTGCGCTTCACGCGGATAACCGAGTGGTGCCGGAGCAAGAGCCAGAGCGCTTGGTATCACGTGCGCTCGGAAATCGACGCCAACGTGACGCGCACGCGGATTGAACTGTAGGTCGCGCGCTCGCCGCGCTACGTCCGCATCGCGAGACCGTTGCGCGGCGAGCGCGCAACGGTCTACACCAAACCTGAGTTTGCGTAGGCCGCGAGCTTGCTCGCGCTGCTACCGCGCCCAGCAAGCCGGCAGCCTTGCCCTCACGAAAATTCGGAAAGCCGCGACGGTCGTCCTGACGGCGATTCCCAAAGAGGGCGGTCGGGCGACCGCCGCTACCCACTCAAAAAACCAGAGGCCGCTGTTTCTCAATACGGGCCGCGAATACTTGCGGCGACTTCGTTGGCGTAGAACTCCGCCAGTTTCGCATGAAGCTCGATTCCAAGTGGAGGCAGTGCTGAGGCGCGAGCGTTGGCACGGGCCTGTTCCGGATTTCTCGCCCCAGGAATCACGACGCTCACGGCATCGAAATCAAGACACCAGCGCAGCGCCATTTCGGCCATGCTGCGGCCTGGGGGCACGTAGGCCTTGAGCTCTTCGGCGAGCTCCACTCCTTTTTCGAAAGGCAAACCAGCGAACGTCTCGCCGACGTTGAACATTTGACCATCGCGATTGAAGTTGCGGTGGTCGTTCGCCGGGAATGAGGTCGATTTGCTCATCTTGCCGCCCAACAATCCGCTCGCCAGCGGCAGACGAACGAGCAGGGCGATCTTCCGCTGTATCGCTTCGGCGAAAAGAACGTGCGCGGGTTTTTGTCGGAAAATATTAAAGATGATCTGCAGCGCTGCGACGCCCGGCTGTTTTGCGCACAGAAGCGCTTCGTCCATTGATTCCACGCTCACGCCGAAATCGCGGATCTTCCCTTCGCGTTTCAGCTCGCGGAGGTGCTCGAACACGTCACCGCGTTCCAGAATCTCGTGCGGAATGCAATGCAGCTGAGTCAAATCGAGTGCCTCGACGCCCAGCCGCCGCAGCGAGGCTTCCGTATGAGAGCGAATCGCCGCACGCTCGAAATTCGCCGGCCAACCCGGCGGGCTGAAACGACCGAGCTTGGTGGCAACAAACAACGGGGTGCGGGTCTCCTTGAGAAATTTGCCGATGAGCAACTCGCTGCGTCCATCGCCGTAAACATCCGCCGTATCCAAAAGCGTAGTTCCGGACTCGATGGCGGCGCGCAAGGTTTGCAACGCGGCTTCGTCCGTCACGTCGCCCCAGCCCGCGCCGAGCTGCCACGTGCCCAAACCAACTTCGCCGACCGCCCGGCCGGTCTTTCCAAAGATGCGAGTATTCATCCGCTTCAACGTGTTGGTCCCACTTCCCGACGCAAGCCCCGCCCCAACGCGTCGCGCCCACCGTCAAACGGAAGTGTCACGTATTACGTTGGGTGTTCCGCGACAGCGGGTTCACGAAATGTTGAGAGCCCGTCGCCAACTTCCTGATGCAGAGCGCACGTTGCTCCTGCTCGCCTGGCTGCACGCCAGAAATAATGGACGGGATCTCGCCTGAATCGCGCCGACGTGTCGCCGGCATCAAACGGAAGTGTCACGTAATACGTGACACTTCCGTCGGGCGGCGAGCGTTTGAGAGGGAGTGTGCCGCTGAGAGAGAAAAGAGAGACGTGTAGGCTGCCAGGTTGGTGACGTGGGTTGAGTGCGAGCAAGTTACCGCTCCGGCCGCGTTCAAGGCGACCAGCGCTCGGGGCCTGCGATGCAACAGATTGCGTTAGCAAACGAGCGACGGCACAGAGAGCGCTGAGAGCTTTCGTATTGCGGGCGGGCGCAGTCGGCCAAGCGTGGGCGTTTATGTCTTCTGTTGCCGTTAATAGCGAAGCGCCGTGGCGGGCTGGCTGGCGCAGCGCACGCGTCAATGTTTTCCCCGCGATCGCACTGCAGATCGTGGCGCTCTCACTCGTGATCGCGTTTTACCAACACGCTCCCACCCGCGATGCGCTCACGCGGCTGGCCGCCTGGCGGACCGAGGTCGGATTCAAATTCGCGATTATCTCCACCGGCATCTTCGGCGGCCTGTTGCCGTTTCTTTATCTTCGCGCCCGGACCGCAACACGGACGCGTTTCGATTGGAAACAAGGCGCCGCGATCACCGCGTTTTGGGCCTACAAGGGCTTGGAGATCGATTTGTTTTATCGGTTCCTCGCGTGGTTCGTGGGCGAGGGGCACGATGTCGCGACCATCGCGTCGAAGATGGCGCTCGATCAGCTCGTCTATTCTCC
>DAITQE010000311.1:0-5217 GCA_036833235.1 Opitutus sp. | reverse complement strand
CCCTTACTCCGGCTCAAAAAACCGAGATCGAGCAGCAACACGTACGGGACGAGAAAGCCCACCAAGAGGAGTTCGAGCGTTTACAGCGCCTCCCGCTTCCCGCCGACGGCTACGCGTGGCAGAACGCCGCCGCCGAGCGGAAGCTCGACTCAGCCGCCATCGAGCGGCTCGGCCGGGACAAGATCGCGTATGGCCCGAGCGTGAAACAAGTCTTTGTGCCATATCTTGGAGGCCCCGTTTTCATTACGAGCGATTCGCTCCTGAACGCATTTCACGTTCTCTTCGAAGATACCTTCCGCCAATACGAGCTGCGCCAATGTTCCGAACTCCGCAAACATCTGGAAATCGTGTTTCATCAGGCACGCGAAAACCTGAGTAAATCCACGTTTCCGCAGACCGACACGGCTCCAGCATGGCGCCAGGCCCAGTTTGTAATCGGTCCGGCGCTGTGCTTGCTCGGCAGCCCAAATGATCTTTTCGATGCCGATGTCCGGTCAGAAATCCAGCATGAGGTGACGAAAATTCGCGCGGCCAAAGACGTCGAACTCCCGGCGTGGCTCGCTCCCGGCGAGGGGCGTTTCATGGCGCTGGACTACCGGGCGTGCAAACCGCTCGGTTTCTATGCGGGCGACGAAAAGCTGGCTGACTACTTCCGCGCCGTTCGCTGGCTCCAATCGGTGCCCTTCCGCGGCGATCGTGACGTTGAGGTGGCCGCGATCGGGATGCTGGGTTACGGGCTGAAACAGGCGCTTCAAACCGGGAGCGATCAGTATTTCCGCACGTACAGTGTGGTTCTCGGAGCGACTGACACCCGAGGGCTGCCCGAGGCTGCCTACGATTTTCAGAATTTCTTCTCAATGCGAGCGGACGCTACCTGGCCGATCGCGTTACGCGCGAAGAAGCTCTGGCTTTTGCGTGATGCGATGCCCCACGACGAGTGGATGAACCTTCCGCGTGATGAACTGCCCGCCAACGCCAATACGTTGCTGGCGAAACTGGAGTACCACGTGCTACCGGCGTATCGCCTGTGGGATTCGGCGTTGTTTCAGAATCTCGCCGACAAGCAGCTCGAGCCCGAGGGACTCGCCGTTGCGATGATGTTGGGCTCGAACCTGGCCCGCGCCCACTTGGAGCACCTCACTCCGCAACAGGTCGAAGCAGCCGCGAACGCCACTAATTTTTCAATCAACACACACGAATCGCGGCGCGAGCCATCGTTATATGACGATTACCTAAACGTTCTTCGCACTTTGAACACGGCACCAACTGCCGACGCGCCCGCCTTCATGCAAAGCGACGCGTGGCACGCGAAATCGACGCAGACGGTCCTGTCCGGCTGGGCACAAATGCGTCACACGTTTACGCTCCAGGCCAAACGCAGTGAGGTCTATTTCGGCATCGTGATAGCCCCGCCGGGTTTCGTGGAGCCGAATCCGGAGTTCTTTTCGCGGATGGCCGACTTGATCGAGCGTTCGCGCAGGCTTTTCGACGCGAACCGCGACCGCTGGGACGAGTTGGCGAGTGTGACCCGCAAGCTGGAGGCCCTCGCCCACAAGCAACTCCGACAGCAGCCGTGGTCGCTAGAGGACGAGACTTTCCTCAAAGCGTACGGCGAGCGAATCGCCGGTGCCATGGGATACCAGGGCAATTCCTACGAGGTGCCTGACGACGACGCCCCACGCTGGACAGATGTGCATCACAACGATCCCGGCGATTACTCGCTCGCGGTGGCGGTCGGGCGCCCGCGCGTGATTTACGTCCTCTATCCTTGGCATGGAATGGAGATTCTCTGCCAGGGCTCGGTCATGCCGTACTACGAATATCGGTCGAAAGAACGTCTTACCGACCCCGAGTGGAAACAACTGCTAGACTCGCCGCGTGCGCCGTTACAACCAGCGTGGTTGCTCCCCTATGTTCGGAATTGAGGTGAAGGCGCTCTCAGTGCATGGCCGATGATCTTTCAACCGACCAGGTATTCGAGGGCGTTGCGCAGAAATCTTCGGTGCAGCGCCGGATGCATGCCCTGAATCTGATGCAAGACGAGGCGCGTCGCCCTCAGCTTCGCGGTGAAGGTGCCCGCGCCAATATGGCGGTCATGATCGCGGCCATAGCCCGCAACGATCTCCACCCCATCGCCGGCAATTCTCCATCCGTTGGCGCCGCCGCTTTTAACCTGATAGTGTAAGCCGAGCGCCTGGTTCACAGGCATCCCTTCGAATAACCGGTGCTCGCGGACGAAATTCCACGCGCCCATCCACGAGGCGCGCGATGTCCCCACCATTCCGTCGAAACGAAACGCGCCCGCCTCCGCCAGTTGCCGCGCAACGCCGGTAGCGTGGCCTTCTGCCGAAGGCATGGCGAGCAGCGGCAGACCAGCGCGAACTGCCGCCAGGAGCGTCGCGGGCAGCCCCGGTTGGACCGCACCCGCGCGCGTCACGTCCGCGCCGTCGGCATCGGTGGTCGCATTTTTCTGGGCCGCGTCCGGCCCGCCACAGAACACGACGACATCCCAGTGCTTTTCAGGAACGAACGGCGCCGTGACCACCCCAGTGATGCTCTTCAACTGAGCGGCGATCCCATCGGGCACGTTTGCCAGACCGACGCTGAGTGTTTTCGCGCCGACCGGCGGGACTTCGACCACGAGCAGCTCGCGCTCATGAGCCAGACCGACTCCACTGCTCAACGCCAATCGCGAACGCCACCTCCCCGGCGTCAGCAGCGGTTCGCTCGTGACAGCTTCGCGCACGAGGTAAGAGAGGCGGTCGCGCTCGAAAGCCGGCGTGGGAAATCTCTCCTGCAACGCCACGCGGCCGTCCGGCGCCGTGAGCGTGAAAATCAATTCACCGTTCAACGGCTGGTCGGAATCATTGAGCAGGTAGAGATCAAAGACGGCCCGCTCACCGATCGCGAGCGTGAGGGCGCGCTGTTTTGCCACGGGTCGCACGAGCTCAAGGCTTTCTGCGATCGCACCGGGTTCGGATTTGAAATTACGGAAATTGTCCACGAGTCCCGAGTGGTTTTCCATCGCCGTCGATTCCCAGCCGCTGATCGCGGCCATGTCGGTCTCGTCGCTGATGCGCACGTTCTCCATCAATTGGCCCCACGATTCGTAGGCGCGCCGACCGATCGAGCGAAACAGATCGCTCGCCGACGGGAACGCCGCGCGGAAACCCCAACGGTCGAGGAAAGCATCGTAGGCGGCGAGAATCTCCTCGTGATCGAGCCGATCGTAACTCGTGCCGCCATGCCGCTGAATCTCCTTCAGGACCGCGACGTGATCGTCGGAGGACGCCGGCCCTTTCATCTCACCCCACTCGACGATTTCCGTGCGGTCTGGCGAACGATAATAGTAGTCGCGAGGTGAGAGATAGCAGGCGTCCTGCCAGACATCCGTAGCGTGGCCGCTATGATCGACCCACCAGCCGCCTGCGCCGCCTTCAAGCGTTGCCGGCCGGTCGGAGTGATGCACGACGTCTTGATAGGCCTCCTGCCACGCCTGGGGGCTGCGCATAACGAAGCCATCCGAACCGACAATCGAGCGGCTGGGATCGGCCGTGCGCATGGTTGCGAACAATTGCAGCAACGCCGGATTCGACGGGTCCGCCCGCCCTTCGTTCTGGATGATATAGTGCACCACCGAGGGATGGCTGCGGAACGCGCGGATCATGCCGACAATCTTGGCCTCCATGTAACGCTCGGCGAATCCGGCCGGCCGGTTCCGCGCTGCGACCGCCTGCATTCCGCCGCCGGGCTCGAGGCAACGGAGCACGCCTTCGCGATCGTGAATTTTCAGCACGTCCTCCTTCGGGAGGTTGCGATGGAAATTCAGGCAGTTCAGGTTCAGCGCCTTCGCCGCGCGCACTTCTTTTTCCGCCAGCTCCGGCGTGGGAAAGAGGCCGTTGATCGCCCAATAGCCCCATGAAATCGAGGTGTAGAGGCGGATGCGTCGGCCGTTCAGCCGGAACAGGGCGTTGCGACCAACCCCTTCTGCGGCAAACCACCGGAAGCCAAACTCGGTTTCGCGGTGGGCCGGTTCGCCTTCGGCGTGTTCCGGAATCCACGTGGTGCGCAGCTGGTAAAGGCGCGGCGTCGCCAGATCCCAAAGTTCGGCCGCAGGCGCCGTGAGTTGTGCCGCGCCGGCAACGGTCGCGCCCGCCGCGGCCATCAGCGGCACATCGGTGCTAGCGAGAAGCTGGCCGTTCGCGGGATCGACTACGGCAAAACGCACCTTTCCCGGCCGGGGGGAGGACGAGACATTTTCGATTTCGGTGTGGGCGGTAATCGTGCGCGGCTCCGGGGTGTTGAGCACCCACGCGTCCGCGATTCGCACCGGGCCATGCGCGCTCAAGGTCAGGCCGCGATCGAGGCCGCCGAAGCCGTGGCTCTTCTGGAACTCGAGGCCCGCCCAGTTGAGCCGGTTGCCATCGACCCAGTCGAGACGACCGCCCGGATTGGTGATGCGAATCGCGAGCAGGTTGTGGCCCGGCCGGGCAGCGGTGCTGACATCGCATTCAAACGGCAGCTCCTCCAAGATGGAGTAGCCCACGAGCTTTTCGTTCAGATAAACCTCGGCGCGCTGGCGTGCACCGCGGACGTGGAGTAGCAGACGCTGGCCAACCATCACGGATGGAATTTCCAGCTCCCGCCACCACCACGAAACGCCGTAGTAGGCGCCATTCTTCACCTGATCGTCAGTCGTCTCGAATTTGTATTCGTTATGGTAGGGGCGGAATCCCGTCGCACCCCACGCGAATTGCTCCACCGTGGCTGGCAGGGTGATCTCGCGGCCGGCGTCTCCGGCCAATGCCGCCCAGCCGCCAGTGGGAGGATTGGAGGGGAGCTTCGCGACATCCACTTCGGACGGCAAAAAAATGCGATCCTGCTTCCACTCGGCGCGTGTATCCAGCCACACCCTCCACCCCGTATCGGGGACAATAATCTCGTCGATGGCAGCCCGCGGCCGGTTCAGTTGGCTGTCGGCTGCTGTGCTATCCTCCGCACTGAAGAGATTGCGAACTCCCAGTACGATTCCGGTGCCGACTACTCCGGTCGCGTGCAAAAACGTCCGTCGGTTCATATCGTCATTTTCTTTCGACGTAAGTTTGGAGAGGCCTGGTCAAGTTTAGCGAGGCGTTAGACGAAAGAAGTCGATTAGGCGTGGCCGGACGGCAGGGGCGCATCTCCGGGTTGTCGGTTCGAATGTAGGGCCTTCGCTTG
>DAITQE010000310.1:0-5226 GCA_036833235.1 Opitutus sp. | reverse complement strand
CCCGTCTTCGCCGCGGCGATCACGTGCTCCGCGTGCAGGCCGTTCGGCGTGACGACGTAAACGATGTCGATCTCGGGATTGTCAGCGAGCCGATGCATCGTGTCGTACGTATAGATATTTTTTTCGGGGAAGCCGTATTCCTTTGCCCACTTCCGACCTTTTTCGTTCGGATGACCGGTTACGACACCGGCGAGATAGCAGTTCTGGGTGAATCGCAACGCCGGACCCAATTCCTTCGTGCTGTAATTGCCCAGTCCGAGGAGCGCCACGCCGAGTTTTTTCGGAGCGGACTTCACTGCCGGGGCTTCGGCACCGCCAACCCGGCGGGCGAGCGCAAAGGCGGCTGCGCCGAGCGAAAGTTGACTGATGAATCTGCGACGCGAAAGAGGGCGGGAGAGGAGCGGGTATTTCATGGGGGGTGAGGTAATCGAACACTGAGCGCCTGACGAAGAGCAACCCGCGCAGTTGCGTGCTGATTAATCAAATGGCCGGGTATCTACATCGTTAATTGGAAAAAGGCCTTTTCCAGACTGCGCCCAGAAAGAGTGACCGTGCGGCAGTCCGTTCGTAGTCTCGCCTTCAGGCGGAATCCGATCCGTGGACACACTCACGACCCGCTATGCGCTTTGTGAGTTGTCTCGTAGTTCAGCGTGGCCGCCGCAAGGCATTCGCGAACTTCATCGTCTGTGGTCTGCCCGAAATCGTGATACCAGAGACCAACCGCTCGAAACGGATCGGGCTGAAGCGGGCAGATGAGCGTGCTGACTTCGTGCTCGATTTCGGCGCAGGTATCCACAGCGCCCACCGGAACTGCGACGATCATTTGTCGCGGCCCGCAGGCGCGCACCGCGGCGATGGCGGCGCGCATCGTGAAACCGGTGGCGAGGCCGTCGTCCACGAGAATAACCACACGATCAGAAAGACTGACCGGTGGCCGATCGGCGCGATATAGTTCTTCGCGGCGGCGCAGCTCCGCCGCTTCGCGTTCGGCAATCTCGGCAATATCTTTTTTGCTGATACCGTGCTCGGCGATCGCCTGGTCGTTCAAGACCTGAAATCCGCCGGTGGCAATCGCACCGATGGCGAATTCCTCGAAGCCTGGCGCTCCGAGTTTGCGCACGACAAACACATCGAATTGCGCACCGAGCGCGCGAGCGACTTCGAAACCGACGGGCACGCCGCCGCGCGGCAAAGCGAGCACAACGGCATCATCGGGCGTGCCGATTTGTTCCTGCACGTGGGCGGCGAGAATTTTGCCGGCATCGCGTCGATCATGGTAACTTTTAACCGATCTCATCGTTGCCATCCTTGGGGCGGCAGATACTGGGCGAACCAGTGAGCAGCCAGATCGGCCACGGCGTCGAGGGTGCCAGGTTCCTCAAACAAGTGCGTGGCCTCCGGCACAATCTCCAGCCGTTTCACGCCACCGAGGCGCGCATAGGCTTGTTCGTTGAGCGGAATCACCTGTTCATCCGCGCCGCCCACAATCAGCAGCGTGGGCGCGTGTACTTTCCCCAGCGCATCACCGGCAAGGTCGGGCCGGCCGCCGCGCGATACGATTGCGCCGATCTCGAGGTCGGGAGTCGTCGCGGCGATGAGCGCCGCCGCCGCTCCTGTGCTGGCGCCGAAATATCCGACACGGAGCGGCGCCGCATGCGCGTCTTCCATTATCCAGCGCGTGGCAACTTCGAGACGCGTCGCCAAAAACGGGATATCAAAACGCAGATGCGCGGTCAGCGCGTCAACGCGCTCTTCCTCTCGCGTCATCAGGTCGAAGAGCAATGTCCCCAGCCCTGTGCGTTGCAGCACCCGCGCGACATGACGGTTTCGCGAGCTGTGACGACTGCTGCCGCTGCCATGGGCGAAAAGCACCAAGCCGAGGGCGTTGGCGGGAATTTCGAGCGTGCCTGCGAGCTGCACGTCCCCCGCGATTCTAACTTCGCCTTGCCAGGCGGGCGGCGGTTGGACGGCGGTTGAAGGAGTTGACCGTCTCATAGTCCTATAAACGTAGCCCGTTCGGCGCCGAAAGCCATCGGCTCGTGCGCCGAACCCGGGATGGGGCGATCACACCAAAGGCGGGTGCGCCGCGCCGCCACTTTTTCCGGGTGCCGCCTCAAACCAAGTCGAATGTGGGCGGGGTGCCCTGGGGGAACGGCGGCGATCTTAGCGGCTCGATTCAGTCCAGAGCTGAGAGCTAAGAGTCTAGAGCTGAGGGCCTGGCGTCCGCGCTTTAACTCAGCGTGACGCCCTTGGCTTTCGCGGCGCGCAGCAACGCGTCGGCCATGTCGCTTGGCGTCGCGGCGACCTCGATTCCACACTCCTTGAAAACAGCGATTTTCGCAGCGGCGGTGTCTTCGACTCCACCAACGATCGCGCCGGCGTGACCCATGCGCCGACCAGCCGGAGCCGTGGCGCCAGCGATGAATCCAGCGACGGGCTTCTTGCAATTGGCTTTGATCCAGCGCGCTGCTTCGACCTCCGCCGTGCCGCCGATTTCGCCAATCATGATGATCCCGTGCGTCTCTGGATCGTCGTTGAAAAGCTTGATGACATCGAGGTGAGACGTGCCGTTCACTGGATCGCCGCCGATGCCGACACACGTCGTCTGGCCGATGTTTTTTTCCGTCAGCTGATAAACGGCTTCATACGTCAGCGTGCCGGAGCGCGAAACGACTCCGACGTGGCCGGCTTTGTGAATGTAGCCCGGTGAAATACCCACGCGGCAGCCGCCTTTGGAATGCTGACCAACGCCGGGCGTTACGATGCCAGGGCAGTTCGGTCCGAGCAAACGCGTGTGCTTGCCTTGCATTGCGCGCTTCACGCGCACCATGTCGCGCACGGGAATGCCCTCGGTGATCGCGACGGCGAGATCGATGTTGGCGTCGACACACTCGAGGATCGCATCCGCGGCGAACGGCGGCGGAACGAAGATTGCAGAAACGGACGCACCGGTGGCGGCGACCGCCTCGGCCACGGTGTTGAAAATCGGCACCTTGTACGTGCTGTATTCAAAAATCTGACCGCCTTTGCCGGGTGTGACCCCGGCGACCACGCCGGAGCCGTAGTCGAGCGAGAGCTTGGCATGGCGACCGCCGAAGTCGCCTGTGATGCCTTGAACAAGGATTTTGGTGCCGGGTGTGACGAGAATAGCCATGGGAAAAGTAGCGAGTAGTGAGTAGCGAGTAGAAAGCAGAAGTGGGTATAGAGTCGGATGGCTTGAGATGCTCGCTACCCGCTACTCGCTACTTTCATATCAGGCTTTGAGTTGATGTAGTCCGATTTGGTTGCCGTCGGGATCTTTGATCGCGAACAGACGGCAGGGCGGAAATTCCACCACGTCGAACGCGATGGTGACGTCATCTGCGCGCGCCGCTGCGAGCGCTGCGTCGAGGTCGACGACTTCGAGCGTTAGGCTCGAACTTGGTGCACCTGGCATCGCATTGGAAATGGCGAGCGCCTGACCAGCGATGTCGTATTCGATCCACCATTGCCCAGGAGCGAACTCAATTTCCTTGAGCACCTTCAAGCCGAGGACTCCTTGGTAAAATTTCCGGGCGCGCGCAACGTCGGAGACGGCATGAAAGACAAACGCGACTTCTTTAACTTGGATGCTCATGGAATGAGGCGAGGTGAAAGGCTGAGAGCTAAGAGTCTAGAGCTGAGAGGAAGAATTGCAGAAGCTGAAGGCTAAGAGTCTGGAGCTGAGAGCAGGAACTCCGGAGTGTTAATTGGGCTCTGGACTCTCAGCTCTTAGCTATAGGCTGATTACGCCACCAGCTTGACAATTTTCTGTGCGGCGTCGGCCATTGAACTGCCGTTGACGATGGTGAGTCCGGAATCTGAAAGCGTCTGGCGCCCCATCACCGCGTTGTTGCCCTCCAGGCGCACGACGAGTGGGAGTTTCAGACCGACTTCCTTGACCGCTTCAACGATGCCGCAGGCGATCACATTGCAGTCCATGATGCCGCCGAAAATGTTGACGAGAATGCCCTTCACGTTCGGGTCACCGAGGATGATCTTGAACGCCGCGACCACCTGGTCCTTCGAAGCGCCGCCGCCGACGTCGAGGAAGTTCGCCGGTTCGCCGCCGAAATACTTGATGATATCCATCGTCGCCATGGCGAGACCTGCGCCGTTGACGAGACACGCGATGCTGCCATCGAGCGCGATGTAGCTGAGCGAAGATTTGGATGCCTCGATTTCTTTGGGATCCTCTTCGTTCAAGTCGCGCAGCGCGACGATCTCCGGATGCCGAAACAGCGCGTTGTCGTCGAAGGAAACTTTCCCGTCCAACGCGAGCACCTCGCCGTTGGGTGTGGTGACGAGCGGATTGACCTCGACCATCGCGGCATCCGTTTCCCAGTACATATTGTAGAGATTTCGGATGAGCTTGGAGGCGTTTTTCACCTCGGCGCCGACGAAGCCGAGTTGGAAGATGATTTGCCGAACTTGGAAATCGGCGAGGCCGTACGCGGGATCGATGAAAACTTTCGCAATCTTCTCTGGGGTTTCGTGAGCCACCTTTTCGATTTCCACACCGCCTTCCGTCGATGCGACGATCACTGGCCGGGAGGTTGCGCGGTCCAACAGGATTGCGAGGTAGTATTCCTTTTTGATATCGCTCGCGACCGTGAAGTACACGGTCTGCACCTTGCGACCGGCGGGTCCGGTCTGGAGGGTGACCAGCGTGTTGCCGAGCATGCGGCTCGCGGTCATTTTGGCTTCGGCTTTGGTCTTGCAGAACTTCACGCCGCCTTTGAAGCCGTCCGTGAACGTGCCTTTGCCGCGACCGCCGGCGTGAATTTGGGATTTCACCATCGTTGGTCCTTCCGGCAACGCGGCGAGTGCGGTGTCAAACTCCGCAATGCTCTTTGCCGGGGCCCCTGCCGGGATCGGAACGCCGAATTTTTCGAAAAGCGCCTTCGCCTGATACTCGTGAATGTTCATTTAGGAACGCCCAGTGAGCGGCACAGGTGAACGATTGGCACGTCAAAAAAGACTAACTTTTTCTGATCGTCCGAACTCCGGCGTCGCGAGGCAGAAACGAGCAAGGCCGCACCAAATGATAATTTCACTTAATACGTGAAATTACGCCGGGAGATGGGAAATTTTAGGGAGCTGCAAATCTCCGGGTGAATTTCACTTATTCCAATGCGCTTTCAAGATGAGGCTAACTTGTCCCGCCCGCCGCCCCGCCGCTCCCCAGACTGTGTGAAAACTCAGCGC
>DAITQE010000309.1:0-5237 GCA_036833235.1 Opitutus sp. | reverse complement strand
AACCAGGGACTGTGCGTGCGCGCAACGGTCTGAAGATCGTGCCCGACTTCACTCTGGAGAACTGCCCCGCGCCGCACATTTTGATCATTCCTGGCGGCTTCGGCACCCGCGCGTTGCTCCACATGCCCGCGCTCCACGAATGGCTGCGCACAAAAGCTCGCTCCGCCGAGCTGATCATGAGCGTGTGCACGGGTTCACTCGTGCTCGGTCGCGCCGGATTGCTCGATGGATTGCGCGCAACCACGCACCACAAAAGCTTCGCCCTGCTTCGAGAAATCGCGCCGAACACGGAAGTCGTCGAGACCGAACGCTTCGTTGACAACGGTCGAATCCTTACGGCCGCCGGCATCTCGGCGGGCATCGACTGCGCTCTCCACGTCGTGTCGCGATTGCTCGGCAGCGAAGCGGCGGACGCGACCGCGCAACACATGGAGTACCGTCGCCTATGAGCACAGCCGCTCGCATTCCGGAGCCGCCGCCCGGATCTCCCGCCGCACCGGCGACAGAGACGGAGCGGAACCGCGTGTCTCCTCCTCTTTCACTTGTGCACACACCTTCGACTCCCGGCCGCACTGCTCTGATTCTGGCGTTCACGGCGATCTATATAATTTGGGGCAGTACTTATCTCGGTATCCGCGTGGCGATCGAGACGATGCCACTATTTGCCATGGCCGGCACTCGCTTCGTGATTGCTGGCTCGATCCTGTTTGTTTTTTTGCGGGCGCGCGGCGCACCCACACCAACCAGTCGACAATGGGGCGCCAACGCGATCACCGGCACATTTCTCCTCCTCGGGGGAAATGGTCTGGTGGTATGGGCGGAGCAGTTCGTGCCGTCTGGCGTCACCGCTTTGTTGATCGGCGTGCAGCCGCTCTTTTTCGTTCTTACGGAATGGGCGTGGCCAGGCGGTTCACGGCCGACGATCATTACAACGTCCGCGTTATTACTTGGTTTTGCGGGAGTCGCATGGCTGGCCGCACCGTGGGAACAACCAAGTGCCGGTGGTCTAAATCTTCTGGGCGTGCTCGCGATTCTGGGTGCATGCGTGTTCTGGGCATTCGGCTCAATCTACTCACGGCACGCTCGCCACGGAGCTGATCCGCTCCTTGCTTCATCGCTGCAAATGCTCACCGGTGGACTGGCGTTGATGCTCGCAGCTGCGTTGCACGGAGAGCTTGGGCACATCGATGTTGCCGCGATTTCCACTCGATCGTGGATCGCGTTTGGATATCTCATCACGTTCGGTTCACTCATTGGATTTTCCACCTTCGTCTGGCTGATGCGGCACAGCACACCCGCCCGGGTTTCGACCTACGCTTATGTTAATCCCATCGTCGCGGTGTTTCTCGGCTGGCTGATTCTTCACGAGCCGATCACAGCGCGCACGCTCGTCGCGTCGGTGATCATCATCGCCGCGGTCGTGATCATCACGATGGAGAAAAACAAAACCGGGCCCAAGCCCGCGTGAGCAGATTCATGCAATTCGTGGTTCAACTGAATCATTTCATCTAAGCTCCTCCAACGCGATGAACAGCTCGATCGCACTCGTCGGTGATTACTCTCCTGACGTTATCGCTCACCGCGCGATTCCGGTCGCGTTGAAACTCGCCAGTTCCGAGTTGTCCGCCGACATCGTTGGAGAGTGGGTGCACACTCGCGATATCTCGGACGCCGCGCGCGATCTCGCCGGCTACGCGGGGGTATGGGCCGTGCCGGCGAGTCCCTACGCCAACACCGCCGGCGCGCTGGACGCGATTCGCTGGGCGCGAGAAACTAAGAGGCCATTTCTTGGGACGTGTGGTGGCTTCCAACACGCGTTGATCGAGTTTGCGCGCAACGTGCTGAAACTATCTGCAGCGGATCACGGCGAAACCAATCCCACCGGCGAAGAACTGGTCGTCACTCGCCTTGCGTGTTCGCTCGTCGAAACCTCCACGTCACTTCGGCTCGCAGCGGGCAGCCGGATTCGCGAGATCTACGGTCGCGATTCCGTCGTCGAGGGCTACCGCTGTAATTACGGACCGAATGCAGCTTTTATCGACCGGTTCCAAGCCGCGGGTTTGCGGTTCACGGCGTGGGATGAAGCCGGTGAGCCGCGAGCGGCGGAACTGACGCCAACGGCACATCCCTTTTTTATCGGCACGCTCTTTCAACCGGAACGCGCTGCGCTCCGAGGTGAGACTCCACTGTTAGTACGCGCCTTCGTTGCCGCCGCTCTCGCTTTTTCTCGATGACCCAAGATCACATCTCCCCCGCCACCACCGATCCCGGCAGCGCGCGCTGTTTTCCTGTCATAGCTCATTCCATTTCTCCCTCCCACTCCGCCGTTAAGCCGCGCACTGCTTGCGGAATGGAGAACCTTCCACAGGTTTCCGGGGTGGTTCATCGTCACATGAAAAAAGCCTCTCTTTTCCTCCCTGCCTTGCTCGTTCTTGCCCTCGCCGCTTGCGACACGTTTGAAAGCCGCTCGCACGAAAAAGCTGCGACGTTCGAGAGTCTTTCACCCGCGGAACGTGAAAAATTAAAGCGCGGTGTCATCGAACTCGGGAATACGCCCGAAATGGTTTACATCGCCTTGGGTCGGCCGGACGAGAAGCACGAGTCAACGACGACGTCCGGGGTTGAAACCGTTTGGACCTACGACACCTATCATCAGGAGTACGAAGGTAACATTCACAGTGGATATCGCCGCATTCTCGTTTGGGACCCGCGCCTCAAACGCTACTTCGTGTTCTACGATCCGGTGTACACCGACGTTTACAGCGAGCACAAGGAGGAGAATATTAAGATCAAATTCAAAAACGGAAAAGTCACCGAGGTGGAGCAGCCGAAATCGGAACGGCGTTAATTCCCGTTGCGCACTATCTGCACCTTGGGCCGGCCACCGTCTTCGATGTCGAGAAAGACACTCCCCAGCACGCCCGGCTCGATCACGACTTTGCGCCGCTTGTTGGCATCTTTTGCCGGCGACCAGAATGAACCGTCGATCACGCGCCACTGCTGGCCGTTAGCCAAAGTCAGCACCTTGCCTGGTTCGTAGCCGCGAAAACTGCCGATGAGTTCGGTCTCAACTCTCTCGTAATCGATATCGGTACCCGGCGTCAGAACGACTTTCATCCGGTGCAGCAAACTCGACGACGACGACGCAGCCGCCGCGGGCGTTTCTGACTTCACGCGCGTCGTTGTTTCGACGCGCACCCGGTTGGCCTCCACGGTTTTTTGTCCAAGCACCAACGCATTCAGCCGCGCGAGCTCCGTCGACGTCAGCTTCGACAGGCCTGCCGCTTCGAATTCTTTAGGTGTTAGGCTGGTTGAAAAATCCGCCGCGACCAACGGACTCACCGCCATCACGACGGCCAACCAGCTCGAGCGAACCAGCATTATCATGCTGCCCACCTAGTTCACAGGTGCACCGACACGCAATTTATTTTCCACCTCCCCTCCGACTCCACGCTTGCCAACAAATTTTCGGCGCATGTCACTTTGCTTGCTCGCATTTGTGCGCGCGCCCCGCATGCCCGGCCGTCTCTCCCAACTTCTCGATCCTGCTCGCATTCTGCTGCAGGTCAAAAACACCAAGCGCACGTCCGCGCTCAATGAGATCGCGCAGTTGCTCGCCACCCATCCGGACGTGATCAATTTCGATGGCTTCTACGCCGAGTTGCTGGCGCGCGATCGGCTCGACACCACGAGCTTGGGTCACGGCTTCGCGGTGCCGCATGCGCGCACAGACCACGTTAAGAATATCGTGCTCGCGGTCGGGCGTTCGGAAGCCGGAATTCCGTTCGAAGGTGGAGAAGTCGTCCGCATGATGTTCATGCTCGGCACCCCAAAAGCCCGCCCCGGCGACTATCTGCAAGTGTTGAGCCTGCTCTGCCGGTTGCTGAAAGATCCCGCCAACCGGGAGGCATTCCTAACGGCAGCCACGCCCGAAGAATTCGTGAGCGTCCTCACCGCCGCCGAGACCCGGTTGCTTGCTCCAGCCTGAACTGGTCCGCGACGGATCTCCCGCCATGATTCATTCCTTTGTTTTCAGTGAAGGAAAACTGGTTGGACGAGATCTCGAACTGGAAGCGCTCCGATTGGTCGGAGCCGACAAGGGCCTCGTCGTTTGGGTGGATCTCGATAATCCGACGGACGAGGAAATCAAAGCGATCCTCGAGGGAGTGTTTCAATTTCACCCGCTGGCGATCGAGGACTGCGTTACTCCTAGTTCGCTCCCGAAGATCGAAGACTACGAAACGTATCTATTTATCGTGACGCACGCGATCGACTTCACGCGCGCAGCGAAATTCGCCAGCACCGAACTCGATCTTTTCGTCGGCAAAGAATACCTCGTGACGTTTCATCGTACACCGCTCCGGTCGGTCCAGGCGACGATCGACCGAGTCGTGAAAAGCACGGGAGTTATCGCGCGCGGTCCCGATCGGCTGGCGCACAACGTTCTGGATTTTCTCGTCGATAATTACCAACCCGTCATCGCAGAACTTGGTTCGGAGCTGGAAGAGATAGAGGAGACTGTTCTGGCCAAAACATCTGGCGACAAATTCATGAATGAGATCCTGCAGGTCCGCGGAGATTTTTCCCGACTTCGCAGCATCGTTCGCCCGCAGCGCGACATCATCGACCGACTCGCGCGCGGTGACAGCAAACTTATCCGGCCGCTGATGCTGCCGTATTTTCGCGATCTGCGCGATAATCTGGCGCGGATCGAAGACACCGCCGTGGGTTATCACGAACGCCTGATGATGTCGTTCGATATCTATCTTAACAAAGCCTCGTTCGAGGCCAGCGAGGGCATCAAATTCCTGACGGCGCTCACCGCGGTGACACTTCCCGCAGTTCTGGTCGGCGGATGGTACGGCATGAATTTCGATCACATGCCGGAGCTGCGTTCGCCGCATGGATACGCCTGGGCCTGCAGTCTCACCCTCGGAATAACACTCATCATGGTGCTCTATCTTAAAAAGAAGAGATGGTTTTGAGTCTGCATGAGGGCCAAGAGCTGAGAGAGAGTCCAGAGCCAGAAAGATGTGGACTCGAAATATTCCAAAATTTCTGGCGCAAGCGCATTCTCATGCTCTCAGCTCTAGACTCTCAGCTCTCAGCTGAATTTTTCCGGCTGAGCCGGGCGCATCTCCGAATTGTCGGTTCGAATGTAGGGCCTTCGCTTGCGAAGGCCGCGGCCGTCGCAAGCGACGACCCTACAGGTCCACCGCCAACCGGCAGATGCACCC
>DAITQE010000308.1:0-5243 GCA_036833235.1 Opitutus sp. | reverse complement strand
GACCCCCGGCCTCGATTTCTGCAATGCTCCGGGGCTTGCCCCGGAGATCTTTACTGCCGGAGATCGGCGCACGTGGCTCGATCTCGGCGATGTGCAGGTCATCGCGGAAGCGAAACTCAATGGCCGCGACCTTGGCCCGGCGTGGAAACCGCCGTTTCGGTACGAGATTACCGATGCGCTGAAGTCCGGGCGAAACGAGTTGGAGATCAAGGTGACGAATCTTTGGGTGAACCGCCTGATCGGCGACGAGCAACTTCCCGCGGACCGCGAGTGGGTGAAGATCGCAGGTCGTGGCGGTTTCGCGTTAAAGGCTTATCCAGAGTGGTTCCAGCGCGGCGAGCGGAGCCCGACGGGGCGCATCACGTTCGCGACGTGGAAGCATTACGAGAAGGACGCGCCCTTGGTGCCATCGGGATTGATGGGACCTGTGACGCTTCAGTCGGCGGTCAAAGTCGATTGGGCGACGAGGTAAATCGTGCCAAGATTGATGACGAATATTCGGCAAACTCCTCTCGTGAACTCGAACGCCGCAACGCAATTGAGAGCACTCTGGGAATGTGCCGCTCGCACCAAAATAAAGACGGCCAGTTGGTGGCCGGCGATGAGCGTGACGATCGCGATCGGGTTGACCGGTGTGTTCGCTCGCGCGGCGATTCCGTCGACGGCTCGATTCGAACTCAGCGCGGCGTCCGCTCCGCTATTCGAATCGAAGCGGCTATATGAGCAGCGGCACGTGTTGCAGTCCTTCGCGTTCGATGACGCCGGTGGCTACGTTTACGTTCTCCAAGTCGAGGGGACGAACGCCGATGGCACCTTCGCCGAGCACAGCGCGCGAGGCGATCTGGTGCTCACGAAACTCAGCATCGATGGTGAAACGATCGCGGGTCACATGGTGCTGCGTGGTTTTGGTCACGGGGTGGCGATGGCGGTCGAGCGGGAGAACGCCGCGGTTTATTTGTGGACGGAAGTGGATTCAGCGCCGAACCCCGGTGGCTCGGGACGCGGCACGAAGCTCGGCCGGTTTCGGTTTGCCAACGGCGTGACGCTCGATGCGTCGTCATCCGCGCTACGAAAATTCGCGCCGATCGCCGGGGCGCGGGTGTGCACACCGAGCATCGATGCGACGCGTGGGCGGTTTGCGATGCGGTATGTTTCAGCGAAGGGCAAATGGCATGTCGCGCTCTTCGATCTGGCCAAACTGAAAACGGGTCACACAAAACCGGTTACAGACATTCCGTTGCCTTTTGCCTTTGGCGTTGTGCAGGGCTGGTGCACCTACGGAAGTTACATTTACGTTTACGCTGGCGAGGCCTACAGCGATGCGAACCCGCCGCCGGGCAACGCGACTCTTTGGTGCATCGACTGGAACACAGGTGCAGTGATCGAGACCCGACGGACAAACGCGTTTGGCGATCTCACTTATCGCGAACCCGAAGGCCTCGCAGTTCAGTTCGTCAATGGCGTACCGCGGCTGTGTTTCGGTTTTGGCGCAGCCGTTGCCGCGGGCGATCCGCGCCGTCGAGTGAGCATCGCTTATATCGATCAGTTTCGAGGTAGCGGCGGTCGTCCCGACCGCCACATCACTGGAATGGCGGTCGGGACGACCACCGCCACCTCGGAGGAAACAAGCGAGTTACAGCAGGGCTTCATTGCGCCGCCTGACGCTGCGAAGCCGGTCGTGTTCTGGTGGTGGTTCAACAGTCATGTATCCAAAGGAGGCATTACACGCGATCTCGAGGAGTTTCGAGCGAAGGGACTCGGCGGCGTCGTGCTGATCAACAGCACCACTGGCTTCGGCACCGGACCGATTCCGAAAGGGCCGGAGTTTCTCTCGAAGGAATGGCGCGAACTCTATCGGCACGCGTTGAGCGAGGCGAACCGGCTCGGATTGGACGTCGGCGTCAACCTCAGCACCGGGTGGTGCATGGGCGGACCGTGGATCAAACCGGAGAATTCCGGCCGCTGGTTTTTGCAATCGTCCGTGGCCGTAAGCGGACCGACGAAATTTTCGGGCGTGCTGCCGTTGCCGGGAAATCGCGATGGTTACGACAATGCCGGACAACTCTTCGTCAAGAACTACGTCAATCTTCCGTTGGCCCAGCTCGACTACCGAGACTCGGCGATCATTGCCTTTCCCGAACCAAAAGAACCCGATGTGCGCTCGCCGGATGAACGGAGGAAGCTGCTCGCCGCGAAGAGCAATCGCCTCGACGCGAGCAGCCACGCGCGCGCACACGAGATCATGGATCCGCCATTGATTCCGTGGACATCATCGCCGAGTGATAGGCCATTACCAGCGTCGCAGGTCGTCGATCTCACGTCGAAAGTGGGCGCCGACGGCCACCTCGATTGGGACGTGCCGGAAGGGCGGTGGGTGATTTTGCGCACGGGGCATCGCATGACAGGCGCCCGGACCGCGTATGCGCTGCCCGAAGGCGAAGGGCTCGAGGTCGATTGGTTGAACGAAGGCGGCGTCGAAGCGCAGTTCGAGCATCTCGGCAAGATGCTCCTCGCCGAAGCGGGTCCACTCGCGGGCAACACGCTGCGCTATTTTCACGAGGACAGTTTCGAGGACGGATTTCCGAATTGGACCGCCACGTTTTTGGAAAAATTTAGACATTACCGCGGCTACGATCCCACGCCTTATTTGCCGGTGTTCACCGGTCGTCTCGTGGAAAGCGCGGAAGTCTCCGATCGCTTTTTATACGATTATCGTCGCACCGTGGCCGACTGCATGGCCGATGGGCATTACGGCCGCTTCGCCGAGCTTTGTCACGAGCACGGCTTGCTGGTGCAAAACGAAGCCGCTGGTCCGAGTTGGTCGGGAACGATGTGCATGGACGCGTTGAAAAACCTCGGCCGCAGCGATCAGCCGATGGGCGAAGTTTGGCAGGACAACTATCGCTTCGTGCAGGACGGCCAGAACCAAGTTGGGAAAATGGTCGCGACGGCCGCACACATTTACGGGAAAAAAACCGCGTCGGCCGAGGCGTTCACCACGTTCGCGCATTGGAGCGACGATCCCGCCGCGCTGAAACCGACCGCCGACCGCGCTTTTTGCGAGGGAATCAACCGCATCGTTTTCCACACCGCGACGGCCACGCGACCGGAGGACGGCAAACCCGGCTACGAATACGGCGCGGGCACGCATTTCAATCCCAACATCACGTGGTGGGAGCAAGCGGGCGCCTTCGTCACTTACCTGAGTCGCTGTCAATATCTGCTGCAATCCGGCCGCTTCGTCGCCGACGTGCTCTACTACAACGGCGATGGCGCGCCGAACATCGTTTCTCCGAAGCACGTACCCGCTGATCTTGGCGCCGGTTACGATTATGACGTGTGCAACTCGGAAGTTCTGTTGACGCGGCTCGCGGTGAAAGATCGCCGTCTCGTGCTGCCCGATGGCCTGAGCTATCGCGCGTTGGTGCTGCCGCAGAGCGCGACGATGACGGTCGAGGTCGCGCGCAAAATCCGCGAACTCGTCAATGCCGGTGCCACGGTGATCGGCCGGCCGCCGGAGCGGGATCCAGGGCTGAAGAATTACCCACACTCCGACGCCGAAGTGCGCGCGATCGCCGCGGAAGTCTGGGGCGCCTGCGACGGCAAAACGAAACAAGAAAACGTCGTCGGCGGCGGCCGAATTTTTTGCGGAAAGACAGTGCACGATGTCTTATTGGCGGAAGGAGTAACGCCTGACTTCTCTTACCCGGTGAAGGAGGGCTCGCTCGATTTCATTCATCGTTCGACGTCCGACGCGGAGATTTATTTCGTCGTCAATCGCAACGATCGCACGGACGACGTGGCGTGCACGTTTCGCGTCACGGGCCGCCGACCCGAAATTTGGAATCCCGTGAGCGGCGCGATGTGCGACGCACCCGAATTCGACGTTTCAGCCGCCGGCACAACCGTGCCACTAACTTTTGCTGCGCATCAATCCTGGTTCGTCGTTTTCCGGAAAAACGTAACGAACGAAAACATCAAGGTAGCGGCGGTCGTCCCGACCGCCAGCTCGGCGAAATGGCCCTCGGAACGACGGCCGCTATCTTCTCTGGTGCAAACCCTCACCGGCCCGTGGTCCGTGCACTTCGATCCGCGCTGGGGCGGTCCGGCGAATGTCGAATTCGCGTCGTTGACGGACTGGACGCAGTCGCACGACGAGGGCATTCGCTATTATTCCGGAACAGCGACCTATCGAAAACGTTTCGATCTCGCTCGAGCACCGGTTGTAGGCGAGCGGCTCCGGCTTGATCTCGGTATCGTGAAGAATCTCGCCGAGGTGCGGCTGAATGGGGCGAAGCTCGGGGTCGTGTGGACAGCACCGTGGCAGGTGGACATTACGGATGCGGTGAAGCCCGCTGACAATCTGCTCGAGATCGACGTGATGAACCTCTGGCCGAACCGCCTCATCGGTGACCAATACTTACCAGCCTCGAAGAAGTTCACGCACACGAATATTCCACTTAAAGGCGACGCGCGCCTGCTGCCGTCTGGGCTGCTCGGACCCGTGACCATCCTGTCGTCGGGCGATGAACGAAGCCGCGTCGGCACTGACTGATTTTCAATTCATGGTACCCAACCCCTTCCTCGGTGTTTTGTTTCACTGGCTCGGTGGCCTGGCCTCCGGCTCTTTCTACGTGCCCTACAAAGGCGTCAAGAAATGGTCGTGGGAAACGTACTGGCTCGTCGGTGGCGTGTTCTCCTGGATTATTTGTCCCGCGTTGCTTGCGTCGGTGCTCACCCACGATCTTCCGGGTGTGTTGCGGCAGCAATCGGCCGGGACGTTGTGGTGGACTTATTTCTTTGGCGCGCTCTGGGGCGCGGGCGGACTGACCTTCGGCCTGGCGATGCGTTATCTCGGCATGTCGCTCGGCATGGGTGTCGCGCTCGGTTATTGCGCGGCGTTCGGCACGCTGCTTCCGCCGATCTTCAAATCGTTCGCGCCGACGATTCCGGTGGCGCAGACCATCGGCGAGATCGCCGCGACCACGGCCGGACGAATTACACTCGCCGGTGTTGCGGTGTGCCTGCTCGGCATCGGGATCGCGGCGCTGGCGGGACTTAGCAAGGAACGCGAAATGCCCGAGGCAGAAAAGAAAAAGGCGATCGCCGAGTTCGCATTCACGAAAGGAATTCTAGTGGCGACGTTTTCGGGAGTGATGAGCGCGTGCTTCGCGTTCGCACTAACAGCGGGAAATCCGATTGGTGTGTCATCGCTGGCCGCGGGGACCGACCCGATTTGGACC
>DAITQE010000307.1:440-5249 GCA_036833235.1 Opitutus sp. | reverse complement strand
GAGTATATCAGGCCGATCGTACGTTCCAGGCGAGCAACGGTCGTGTGCTCGCACAACGGATTGCCCGGCTCCGTACAAACTATCGCGAGTGGCTCGCGCTCAATGCACGCTGGATTCACCAGCAGGTCCGTCGGGAATTTCTACGCAAGGTTCAGCTCTCGACCACTCCCGTTGCGCAGCTCACCGACGACGAAAAGGAATTAAAGCGACTCTACGCGACCGGCCGTCGCGAACTGGAACACGAGTTCTCCAAGACGATGCGCCATCGATCCATTCGCGACTTGGCCGATGATGAAACCGGAATCGTCCTGCGCGATCTGAAGCCGGTGTGGTTGATGAGTCCTCTGAGTGTATCCGATACGTTACCACTGGCCGTCGATGCGTTCGATGTCGTGATCTTCGACGAAGCCAGCCAGATCCTGGTGGAAGAGGCGATCCCAGCCGTGTATCGCGCTCAACAAGTCATTGTCGTTGGAGACGAAATGCAGCTTCCACCGACGAATTTCTTCTCCGCTACAAGGACCGACGAAGAACCGCTGACGGACGATGAGGAAGCGGAGGCAGCGATCGAAGATCTAGACGCGGACAGTTTCTTAACCCAGTCCGCCCGAAATCTTCCGTCAACCATGCTCGGCTGGCATTACCGCAGCCGTTCGGAATCACTGATCAGTTTCTCCAATCACGCGTTTTATGAAGGACGGCTGTTGACGATCCCCGATCGGAAACTGCCGGGCGACAATCAAGGTGAGATCTTCGTTAAGCTGCCTGCAGAGGGTGCAACCAACGTCGATGCACTCCTGGCCCGCGCCTTGAGTTTCCATTTCCACCCTGAGGCCATCTACGAGCGTCGCTGCAATACGGCTGAGGCGGACTACATTGCGCACGTCGTGCGGGAATTGCTGGCGCGAGGAACGGGACAGAGCCTAGGCATTGTGGCTTTTTCAGAGGCGCAACAAGGCGAGATCGAAAATTCCCTGAAGCGTCTCGGTGCGGAAGATTCGGTATTTTCGAATCGACTGGAGCGGGAGTACGAGCGCGAAGAACACGGCCAATTTTGCGGCTTGTTCGTCAAAAACTTGGAGAACGTCCAGGGTGATGAACGCGACATCATCCTGCTGAGTGTATGTTATGGATATGATCGGAATCGGAAGATGCTCATGAACTTTGGTCCGATCAATCAGCGTGGCGGAGAGAAACGACTAAATGTGATTTTCTCACGCGCGCGGCAGCACATGGCCGTCGTGAGTTCGATCCGGCATTTCGATATCACGAACGAGTACAACGACGGCGCGAACTGCCTGCGTAGTTTTCTCGAGTATGCCGCGGCCTGCTCCACGAGTGAATCCACCACCGCACGACGTGTGCTGCAGTCGTCCAACCCACTCGGGGTGGTACGTTCAGGGGCAACGAGCAGCGGCAATGAAGTGGCCGTACAGGTTGCAGAGGCACTCCGCCTTCGCGGATTGATTGTTGAGATGGACGTTGGGCAGTCCGCATTCCGAATGCCGCTCGCCGTGCGGAAGGGGAGCGACGATGCACATCAGCTCGGTATTCTGATCGATGACGCTGCTCACTATGCGCAGAGCAATCTCCTTGAACGGTATTTGTTGAGACCTGAAGTGCTCGAGGCGTTTGGGTGGCGCGTGATGCATGTCTTCGCCAAGGATTGGTATCACGAACCGGAGGCGGTGCTGCGGCAAATTGAGCAGACGCTCGCGGGTGAGCTTAGCATTCCGCAGGCGGACACAACGGAAGAAAACCCGCACCTGGCAGCTGAAGCTGCGGCCCCGTACGAGGTTTCCCCACCGGCAAAAGCATCTGCGCAAGCCGCGCCTCCGAGCGTGCAGGCCGAACGGGTTGTCTCAGCATCTGCGCCGATCGCGCGACGCTTCATTTGCACGGAAGACGGTGCGAGCAAGTTCTGGGAAATCGTGGTGAACGGCAGGGAACTCGCCGTTTCGTTCGGACGCATTGGCACGCGAGGTCAGACCCAGACGAAGACTTTCTCCACGGCCGAAGCCGCGCTCAGAGAGCAGGAGAAACTCATTCGCTCCAAGCTTGGGAAGGATTACTCCGAGGTCGCGGCGACCTGAGATCTCTCGACGGCACTGTTGGTAGGCGATCGTTGCGGGCGGCTAGACGACCAGCGAGTCTGAGTCCCGACTCAGGGCGCGGCGAGAAATCGCTGCAACGCGCGCTTTCCGGGAAGGAGAAAATAACCGCCACCCCCAACACGGACCCAACGCATCACGCCATTCACACGGCAGCGCAGCGGCGCGCGTGGAATCGAGAAGCGATGGCTGTCCGCCGGAACGCCATGGCCCGCCGCGATCGGATCCGCTTCATCGTAGAGATCCGCGAACTTGGGATTGTTGAGCCACGTTTGCTGGATGAATTCGAACTGGCGCGCGATATCCGCGCAGAGAGCTATGAACAATAATCCGCGCGAAGCAGTTGCGGCATCGTTGCCACCGGTCGGCTTTGAACCGCGGATACAGGCTGGGTACCATTCGGCCGGCGCCGGCGAACCGTACATTCGACCGCGGCGGACAATCCGATGATGGCTCACTCCTTCGAGTGACTCCGCGGGATCGTCACCGAGTCCGTCCCGTGGATTGGCCCGGCGCACGTGCGCGCCGAACGGACACTTCAGTCCGTGGTTGTCCGCGCTGAATCGAAACGGCGCGAGTGCCTGGGCTTCGTCAAACACTGGTTCCGGTTTCGATGAGGAACCGTCGATCGGCATGCCGTTGGGCCAGCGCCCGAGCGCTTTCGATGCGAGCCACACCGATTCCTGCTCGTCTTTGCCCTGGCTGCGCCAGAACCCCCAGAATGCCTGCACGTCCTGCTCAAGCAGCCGGAGGACGACATGAGAACCATTTTCTGCGAGCGGCGGCACTGGCGGCGCGACCCCCGCTGCGTTCTTGCAGCCCAACACCACTTCGCCCGGCGGAAGCAGAGCCACGCCTGGCTCGGCCGTGCGACCATCTCCCACATCCACGCGCGTCACGGAGAGGCCGTCTTTGAAGCCGAACGGTTCACGACTGTCCGCGGGCAGTTCAAACGGAAACGAAAACACCGACATCCAGCCGCCCGCGAGTCGCGCGACGATTTCATCCGCTGCGGATCGAGCGACCGCGCGATCCGGCGCGTAGATCAGGAGCATCGCGTGAAATTCGGCATCGCTCCACGCCCACGCCGCGGGATCGCTTCGGTGAGCGTCGCCGAGCGCACGACTGCGTTGCGGGGTAACAATGCCCTGCTGAAACTGCCGGCTGAACCCAACGAGATCCGCTTCGGTGCCACCCAACGCGAGAATCCCCTGCGCGGTCAGCAGCAGTTGCAGGGCGCGCTGGCGGCGCGCTGTGGCGCCGAACCCGAACGAGAGTTCGCCATCGATCAGCTCGCGCAGCGTGGTGCGTGCGGGGGTGACGTCGCGTACCGTCAACCCGAGCGCAATCGAGCAGGGGAGTTTGGTGTGCCCGCTGAAAACGAGCGATTGAATATCATCGATGTCCACGGCGGCGTTCATCGATTACAGCATCTCGGCCCAGCGCTGCGCGTCTTCCTCCGACATGGTCGGCGCAAACAGCCCGTCGCGAATGGAACCGTTGATCAGCACGTCACGGACATCGAGGTGAGGATAGGCGTTATACCACACCGCGATTTCGAGTTGATAGGTGCGAAGAAGGTTGCGCAACCGCGGGCCAAAGGTCGTCGGATTGTCCTGGCCAAACAGCCACCGCGTTTTCGGACAACCGGCGACATTTGAGGCGATGGGAATGACGGCCCGGCTGCCCACGCCCATGAAATCCAGCAGATAGCGATCGAGGCTTCCGTCGTAATCACTCATGAAGAGCATGACTCGTTTCCCGGCGAGTTGGAGAATGCGCGCGTAATGAATCGTGTCGATCCCCGCGAGTTTCCCGTCGGTCCAGAAATGCCGGCAGCCGCGTTCCGAACCCCACAACACGATCCGGAGCAAGAGTCGCCGCATCCATGAATCGCGTACCGCAAACCAATACGTCACTTCGTTTTTCAGTCGAACGTCCTCGGCATCCTCCAACCGCTCTACTTTCGCGGCGGCGGCTGGCGGCAACTCCACATCAGGTTCGATTAGCTCGAGGAAGCGCACGCCAAGGAACGCAAGTCCGGTCGGTATGCCGCCATAAATCCACCACAGCGAATAGGCGATCCGCGTGCGCCTGCGCCGGCCGCGATCGGAAATCCGCCGAATGGCGTTGGAGATGTCGGTCGAAAGGACACCGATGGCGGGGAATAGAAATGTCTTTAGCAGATCCTTGAACTGAAGTGCGCGCCCGAGCGATGATAGCACCGGCGCTGGTCCCGCAGGAAGATTTCGACGACTCGCTTCGGCGAGGACACGCCTCTGTAACTCAAGCCGAATCGTCTCCGCCGGAGTATCGGCCTGCCAGCGACCTTCCGCCAGCGCGTGGTCGGCCAACAGACCGATCTCTTCGCGCAGCGCTTCCTCCAGTCGAATATCGGCGAGCGCGCGGCGAATGGCGCCGAGGTGTAGCGTGTTTTCCCGCACGCGATGCTGTTGCCACAGCGCAGGAAGTTCCTGCGGGTCTCCGGAACCTCCCGCGCTGGCGAACACCTGCGTCAGCGATGGCCCGGCGCACGCAATCAGCGCCGTGAGGTGCTCGTCGAGCGGGTGATCATGCACGAGGTTGAGCAGCAGCTGGAGCTGTTGCACCCCGGGAGCACTCGCCGGCACGACCACGAGGCGAAAGGAATGGAGGTCGTCGACCGCCGGCAGCGCAGCCTCGATCGTTGGTCTGAGTT
>DAITQE010000307.1:0-430 GCA_036833235.1 Opitutus sp. | reverse complement strand
CGCGCAGTTCCTGTTCCGTGCCACGGACGATCGGAACCAGTGCAGTGAAGCTCAATGGCGAACGCCACGTTGCGAGCAGACTCTCGCGCTGACGATCGACGTATCTCGCGTTCACGATTCCTCAAAATTCCAGATTGAATATCCGCATTGCCCGCAAATCTCCGCAGGCTTCCACCAGCGTATCGAGCATCAGCACCGTCGATACGATCGACAGATCTTTTGCCGGACAGACATGCGGTCCCGCGGACCAGCTCAGCACGCGGGCCGCCTCGTCGGGCGACCGATCGATGCGAAACTTTTCCGGATCGGAAAACATCCGCGGATCGCGATTGATGCACACAAACGGGTAAGCCACTTCGTCGCCCGCCCGCAGCGGCACGCGCTGGCCGCGGATCTCCACGGTTTCGTCCGTCTCCACGATGCGGTGAAC
>DAITQE010000306.1:0-5261 GCA_036833235.1 Opitutus sp. | reverse complement strand
AGCCCGTAAAGTTTGCCTGCGATCAGCCGCGCGGCTCCCGCAGCCACAGCCAGCCCTATCGCGAGACCTGCGAGAACGACGGAAAGCGCATCGCGCAGGATCATCCAGAGTATTTGACGCGGCTCGGCGCCCAGCGACATGCGCACGCCGATTTCTCCGGTTCGACGAACCACGGCGTGCGAAATCAATCCGCCCAGTCCGATGCTCGCCAAAACCAACGCCATCAATCCGACGAACCCCGCGATTCGCGCAAACATCCGTTCGACAAAAAAGCGCCAGCCAACCTGCTCGCTTTGCGTCGTAACACCCGCAAGTGCGATGTTCGGCTCCACTTCCGCCACTGCTCGGCGGACTACCTCTATCATAGTTTCCGGATCCGCTTTCATCCTGAGCGCGTAGCGCGCGAGGCTCTGCACGTGCGCGCTAAAAGGCATCAGGAGAAACCATCGCGGCGAAAAGCCGCTACCGCCTCGGAGGCTCATTCACTCGCGAGGCAGATATAGGACGCGATCTGACCAGTCCCAATGTTGGCCTTCGCACCACAGGTTCACCAGTAGCCTGGCCTGCTTTCCATATGCGACGGGTGGAACCGAACGGCGAAAAAGGATCACGCCCGCATGCCCGAGTCCTTCGCGAGTAAGCCTGCCGGCATGCAACGCCATGCTTGCCCGATCAAAACCAACCAGCACCATTTCCACTTCTCGCAGCGTCATCAAGAGAGCCGGATCTTTCGCCGAGAGATAAGCTCCTTCCCGCCAGTCTGAGATATGGATGATCGGGAAAGTGGCGTCGATATTCCGACATGCCGCCACCAGGCGATGAGAGGCGTTTTCGTCCGCGAGGAGTCGCGGCTTCATGCGTCGACTTCAGCCGCGCGTTGCTCTTCCATCTCGAGTGAAAATGCAGCTGCATAGGCGAGCGCGCAGCGCACGAGCGATGGGGGCCATCGAAAATGGGCCGCCGACTTGTCGATCGATTTCGACTGGTGGTGAACATTCACCACTTCCCACACGGCAACCCGATGACCAAGCACATACGCCTCCCTTCCGTTGGCAGCATCGCGAAACCCAATACCGGGAAACTCCTCCTCCAGCGCCTTCTCTTTGAGATAAAGACTGCTCAGAGTCGATACCTCGACATTCCGACGTTTGGCTTGACGCGAAAGCAGGGTCGCGTGCGCCTTTTCAATACGGCAAGATTGAACAACAGAGGGCATATCCCGACAGTTGTTTACAACGTAAACACTGTCAAGCGAGCGCGCGGCCCGCCGTCCGTGGGAAGCGACTTTACGCCACGATTTTTAAACCTCGGAAAAAACACCACGACATGAAGCCGTTCCTATAGCCCACCGCCTCCGGTTGCCCACCGTTCACTCGCATCGCAGCGCCACCATCGGATCGACGTTCGTCGCCCTCCTCGCGGGTAACCAGCAGGCAAATACGGCTACGGCCAGCAACAACAACGTCACCATTGCGAAGGTTGCAGGGTCGGTTGGCTCTATTTGGTAAAGCAGGCTGTAGAGCAAGCGAGTCAGCCCAAACGCCCCGACCAGACCAAGCAAGAGCCCGATCCCAGCAAGCTTCAGCCCCTGCCCAAGCACCAAAGCCAGCACGTCGCGTCGTTGAGCTCCGAGCGCCAGACGCACACCGATCTCGCGCGTGCGTTGCACGACGGCATAGGTGACGACGCCGTAGAGACCAATCGACGCCAGCAAGAGCGCGACGCCGGCGAAAAGCGCGGTCAGTATCAAATTAAAACGTGGCTGCCAGAGAGCCCCGTCGATGATCTGCTCGAGCGTGGTAATATTTGAAATGGGCGCACCGCGATTGACGCTCCGAATCGCATTCTGCATTGCGCTCGACAGCGTGGCGGGATCGATCGCGGTGCGGACTACGATCGTCATCGTCGCGTAGGGCCCGGCGGGGGACGAAAGAAAAGGCGATTGCGCAAAAGGAATATAAATTTCGCTGTCCGCCTCCTGTATCCAATCCTTCTGGCGGACGTTTTTAACCACACCCACGATTGTCAGCCATTTGGGGTTTTCTTCCAGATCATCGACTGCGACCCGCCGGCCCACCGGATCTTCGCCGGGCCAGTATTTGCGGGCGAGTTGTTCGTTGACGATGACCACGCCGGGAGCAGTCGGCGTGTCCTGCGCATTAAAATCACGACCGAGCGCCTGCGCGATGCCCATCGTCCGGAAATAACCCGGGCGCGCCACTCGATAGACCGCAACCATCCTCTCGCCCGGTTTCGGAAGCGGGCGGTTTTCAATCCTGAAGGCGATGGCCCAGAGGTCAGATGCCAACGGAAGATGATTGATTGCGCTCGAGGAAATAACGCCAGGAATCGCGCCAATCTTTTCGAGCGTTGCCCGATAGAATACTTCGCGTTTTCCCCCAACCATGTCCGGCTGCCCCTGCAACGACACGGTCAGCGATATCACGTGGTGTGGATCAAATCCTGGATCGATCGCGCTCAGACGGCCGAAGCTGCGCAAAAGCAACCCGGCTCCGGTCAGCGTGATCAGGGC
This sequence comes from Opitutus sp., assembly GCA_036833235.1. Taxonomy (GTDB): domain Bacteria; phylum Verrucomicrobiota; class Verrucomicrobiia; order Opitutales; family Opitutaceae; genus Opitutus. The sequence continues at coordinate 2,728 of DAITQE010000306.1, read as the reverse complement.
CAAAGCGATTTCAGCGACGACAAGCGAATTGCGCGTACGACGCCCTCGCCTACTACTGGTCGCTCCACGACCACCTTCCTGCAGGGCATCGTGCTCGGCCGATCGCGCGGCTAGCAGTGCCGGCAGCACGCCAGCCATCAAGCCGGTCAGCACGGTGATCGCCAAAGTGAAGAGCAGTGCGGTGGAATTAATCGAAATGTCAGCCACGCGTGGCATGCGGTCGCGCTGTAAAACAACATCGCCCGCCAGCAGGATTTTAATCGCACCCACCGCAAAATAGCCAAACCCCCAACCGAGCACTCCGCCGCCCCCGGCCAACACGGCGCTTTCCGTCAGCAGTTGCCGGATAATCCGGGAGCGACTCGCGCCCAGCGCGGCGCGCACGGCCATTTCTTTTTGCCGGATGCTGGACCGCGCGAGCTGCAGATTCGCGACATTCACGCACGCGATCAACAACACGAAGACCACCGCGCCCATGAGCATCCGGAGCGAGCCGCGGATGTTGCCAACCGTTTTGTCGAGCAGTGAGTCGAGTTGAACCGTGCGGTGGGTGTTGGTTTGCGGGTAAGCCAGTTCAAGCTGCCGGCAGATTCCGTTCATCTCCACCTGGGCCTGATCGAGCGAAACGCTGGGTTTCAGCCGCGCGAAGACTCGCAGCGAATTGCTGTCACGCGACAGCGCCCGCGAAGCGAGATCGAGTGGAGCAGCCATCTCCGCGCGGGTGGCCCAGAAAGGCGCAAAGCGAAACTGCGCCGGCATCACGCCGACAACCGTGTACGCGTCGCCGCTCAACAACACGGATCGTCCAATGATGCCGGGATCGCCGCCAAAGCGGCGTTGCCACAATCCATAACCGAGCACGAGAACGCGTTCAGCGCCGGGTTTGAAATCGTCTGCCTCGAACGTGCGTCCCAGCAGCGGGGTGATGCCGAGTACGGCGAACATACCCTCGCCAAACCGAATGCCAGGGACCGCCTCGGCCTGATCCGCTCCGATCAGGGTCGCACCCCAAATTTCCGTCGCGGCCATCGTTTCGAAACTTCCGCTCAGCTTGCGCCAGTCGAGAAAATCGGCCGGCGACACAGGAAATTTTCCCTCGTGCAAAAGCGTCACGATTCGTTGCGGCTCACGATAAGCCAGCGGCTTGAGCAGCACGCTGTCGGCGACCGTGAAAATCGCCGTGTTGGCGCCAATTCCGAGGGCGAGCGTCAGCACCGCGACCGCCGTGAAGCCGCGCGACTTCGCCAACCCACGCAGCGCAAAGCGAAAATCCTGGGCAAACTGCTCGAGCCAAATCCACCCGCGCTGATCGCGACAACGCTCCTTGATTTGTTCAACGCCACCGAACATTCGCCGCGCCGCATAACGTGCTTCGTCGTGATCCATGCCCGCCGCGATATAACGCTCGGTCTGCAGCTCGATGTGCAGCCGCATCTCCTCGGTCATTGCGGTATCGAGTTTCCCCTTACTAAAAAGCGCGCGAACGCGATGAAGGAATCTACTCACAGGATCGAAAGGTAGGGCGCGTTGTCCCCAACGCGCCGGTGGGTGCCTGCCGATGTGGGCGGGGTGCCCTCACCCCGCATGGGTGCGCTCTCGCGGGGTGAGGGCACCCCGCCCACAACAAACAAGGCGCGAACTGTAACGGCGCGTTAAGGATAACGCGCCCTACCCTCGGAACTCTCGTGTCGTTCGTCATTCGTTATTCGGAATCCGTCATTTCACTCTCACTCTTACTCTCACTCTCATCTTCATTCGCACCGCAGCGCCACCATCGGATCCACCTTGGTCGCCCGTCGCGCCGGAACCACACAGGCCAGGAAAGAAACGAGCAGCAATCCCATGATGATGACCGCAAGCGTCAAAGGATCGCGCGCGCTCGTGTTGAAGAGCAATGCCTCGACGAACCTTCCCAACATCAGCGATGCGATCACTCCTATGCACAGACCGATCCCGACAAGTTTCAGGCCGCGAACCAACACCTGGCGGAGCACATCGCCCCGACTAGCACCGAGCGCCATTCGGATGCCAAACTCCATCGTTCGCTGGCTCACGGAATACGCCATCACTCCGTAAATGCCAACCGCGGCAATCACCAAGGCCATCAGCCCAAAAATCACCAGCAGAACGAGCATCAGTTGCGTCCGCGCGAGCACATTGTCCATCAGTTCTTCGAACGTTCGCACCGGGCCAACGGGTTGATTTCTGTCGATCGCGTGGACCTGACTCTTCAGCAGAGACAGAAGGCCGGATGGATCGCCCGCGGTACGCACCATCACATAAAACCGATTCCAGTTCATGGCAGGCCAGGGCACGTACAACTGCGGCAGCGAGGGCGCTCCCGGCATGCCCTGCATAACATCGCGAACAATTCCGACAATCTCGCCCGCGGGTCCGGAATTCCTGCCAAAGTTTATGCTAATCCGCTGACCGAGCGGCTCGTCGTTCGGAAAGAACTGTTTTGCGAGCGTCTCGTTGATCACAAAGACAGGCGGACCCGAAACGCCATCCCGCGAATCGAACACGCGTCCCCGCAGCAAGCGGATGCCCATGGTTTGAAAATACTCCGATGACACCCCATACGGCGCAGCCGCGGGTTGATCCGTTCCCGGCGGACGGCCGGCGATATCAAACAACAGGACGCCTGTATTGTTAGTCGGACTCAACGTTGTCACGGCGGCTGCGCCGACTCCCGGGAGGCCTTTGATCCGCTCGATCAGCGTATCCG
>DAITQE010000305.1:0-5273 GCA_036833235.1 Opitutus sp. | reverse complement strand
GAAAAGGAGGCGCTCCGCAGCGATATCCTCCGCGAAGCCAGCGCGCTTTCCGCCAAAACCCCGTCCAGCAAAAGCATCGAACAATTGCTCAAAGAATTCGCCTACGCGTTCCAGAAGCAGGAGGCGTGGGAGATTTACCGCGAATACGAGACCGCTGTCTTGGAACCCGGTTTGTCGCCCGCGCAACGCGAACTGCTCTTCGGCGCAGCACTGGAAAAGCTTGATCTTCCGCTCGCGAACTAACCGCCAATTGCTCACTTCTACGCTTGCCCCGCCACCCGTCCGATCGCATGCCCCAGCCGATCTTCCCGCGTCTTGCGCTCGCTTCGCTCCTGATCGGTGCGCTGTTGACCGCGATTTTCGCGACGCTGCTGATTGGCTTCCGCGGCGACCTGCGCAGCGAGATTCAACGCAAGATCATCGAACGCGACGCGGCCGTGCTTTATCCGATGGCGCTGCTGCAAATGGCGGAGGCGCACACCGGCGCAATGGACAGCAATGGCATCGACGAACTCCTCAGCCCGATTCTCCGGACTGCCCAGCAAGCCGGCATGATCGCAGTATCCGTGTTTGATGCAGAAGGGAATCCGCGTCGCGCCGTCCCGAATACGTTGCTCTTTGTCGATCTGCCGGTGGACGACTATCTTGAACTCACGCACCTGAAGCCGATCAGCCGCTATCACCCGGAATTTCGGTTGGATCGCACGTTCTCGGATATCAGCGCGGTCGAGCGGAAAGCGCCCGTATTGGAGGTGTTGATTCCGCTTCATCATCCTGGCGCCACACGACTCGCCGGCGTTGCGCGCTACTACATTGATGCGCGCTCGCTGGCGGTAGAGCTCGCGACGATCGACCGGCAGATCAACCAGCAGACCGCCGCCACGATCGCCATCGCCACCGGCCTCATCGCACTCGTCATTGCCTTCGCCTATGTCGGCCTGCGACGCGCCCAGCGCGTGATTGCTGAGCGGAATCAACGACTCACGCGGACGAACTTCGAGCTCACGCTTGCGGTTAAGACTTCGGCGCTTGGTCAAATCACTTCGCACCTGATTCACGGTTTGCAGGGTTCTGTCGCCGGTCTCCGCGCCGTGGTGCGCGGCCGCGATTTTGATCCTGCCGCAGCGACCGACTGGAATACCGCGGCTGATTATACCGAGAGCATGCAATCGATGATTCAGGAGACCGTCGCTTTGCTCGGCGATGCGACGAGCCACGCCGCGTATGAACTCACGGGGCGCGAACTCGCGGAAACCGTTTCCCGCCGCAATAGCGCCATTGCGGAAAAGAAAGGCGTCGCGCTTCGGGTGTCCGGAGATTTTGGGAAAAGCCTCGACAGTCATCGAGGTGGCTTGCTTTGCCTCATCACCAACAACCTCGTTCAGAACGCGATCGAAGCGACGAGCGCCGGCGGTGCGGTGTCGGTGCTTTTTCGGAACGGCGGCGCCGACGCGATCGTCCAGGTAACGGACGAAGGTCCCGGCATCCCACCCGAAATCCAAGCGCACCTCTTCGAGCCGGGCCGAACCGGTCGGGTTGGAGGCACAGGACTCGGTCTTGCGATCAGCCAGTTGCTCGCCCGCCAGATTGGCGCAACACTGGCGCTCGACGCCACCGGCCCAACCGGCACGGCTTTTCACCTCACCCTCCCGCTTCAACCCGCTTGAAGGCTCGAACGCATTGCGCCCCTCGTCGGTGAGCCCAACAGCCGTTGAGATTTGGACTCACTGAACTCCGAAAAAGCTGCGCGCAGATCAAGTCTTCGAACCCGAAAAAGCGTAGTCAGAAAAATGGAGTCAGAAACATAAAGAGCAGCCGAGCGATCTATCGCGAAGAGCACGATGATCGCAGCGTGTTCTTCATCGATCAGCTCGCCGCTGGCACGTGGGAGATTCGTTTCGGCCGCGAGCCACAACCGTCGGCGATTTCCGCGCGTTGCCTGTAACCGCCAGCGCAATGTACGTGCCCGAGGTCCGCGCCAACAGCGATGCGCAACGGGTGAAGATCGAGCACGCGCATGATTAAGCCTGCTCCACGCTAGGGTATTTTCGATTTAGATAGACGTATCACAAGGTAGGGCGAGGCGTCCCGCCGAGCCGGTGCAATTCCGATTCCGGAGGAAAGAACGGCGAGGCCGGAGGCCTCGCCCTACCAGGCCTCGCCGTACCTCTGGCAGTCGGGCAGCAGGGTATTAGCCCGCGCACCTCACTCACGCGAATCTCTAAACACCCGGTCAGGAGCTGCATTGCTCTTGCCGCTTCCACCAGTCACGAGACGCTGATTCCAGTTGACCGCGTTTCTTACCCCTTCAACTGAGATCCCATCGCACGTCGCATCCGCTCCCGATGGCGCGGCTCCGCGTCTCCCCGCGAGCGTTCGGGTTCTGCTGGTCAACCTCAACCGTTACGATCAGCCGTATCCAGTTTATCCCATCGGTCTCGCCTATCTCACCGGCGCACTGCATAGGGCCGGGCACAAAGCATTGATCTGGGATGCGCAGTTCAGCACCGAATCGCTCGAGGCAACCGTTGCCTCATTCCGACCGGAACTGGTGGGCATCTCGATGCGCAACGTGGATAACGTGCAGCAGCATAATCCAGTCTCGTTTGTCCAAAGTGTGGTGGATTGCTGCGCGCAAATTCGGGCCGTGACAAAGGCCATTCTCGTACTCGGAGGAAGCGCGTTTTCTATTTTTCCACGTGCGCTCTTTGATCTCACGGGGGTTGACTACGGAATCCAGGGCGCCGGCGAAGAGCCGCTCATTCGGCTGATCGAGCGCTTGCAGGCCGGCCGATCACCCACCGGCGTACCCGGTTTGTTTCACCGGCCGGCCCGCGGCCAAGTAGACCACCAACCCGCGCAATTTGCGGCCACCACTTTTCACGTTGAACCCTATCATGAACCCACGTTGCTCAAAACGTACACGAGCCATGGTTCGCTCCCTGGAATCCAAACGCAACGAGGTTGCCCGCTCCGCTGCTGCTATTGCACGTATCCGCTGATCGAGGGAAAGCGCAGTCGTTTTCGTAGCGGTGAACACGTGGTCGCGGAGATGCGACGCATGCTGGCGCTCGGTGTGCGCTACACCTTCATCGTCGATTCGGTTTTTAATACGCGTCCAGATCACGTCGCGGAAATCTGCGAAGCGCTCATTCGCGCCGGCCTCGACATGCAGTGGGAATGTTTTCTGCGGCCTGCAGGGATAACTCGCGAGCTGCTCCAACTCATGAAGCGCGCCGGTCTGCGTCACGTGGAATTTGGTTCCGACAGCTTTTCGGATCCCGTGCTCGAGAGTTATGGGAAAAGTTTCTCGTTCGACGACATTCGGATCGCAAGCGAGCACGCCCATGCGTTGGGCCTCCACTACAGTCACTTCATTATCTTCGGAGGCCCCGGTGAAACGCCGGCCACTGTCGAGGAAACGCTCGCGCGAGCGCAAACGTTGCCCGGCGCGTACTACTTCGCGACGATCGGCATGCGGATCTATCCCGACACGCCGCTCTGGCGCTCGCTAGCTCCGGAAGTTCACGGCGAATCCGTCGCCGATTATCTGCCACGGCCGCGGTTTCACCTCGCGCCAGGCTTCACCGCCCACGGACTTTATGAGCGACTGGCTCAGGTGAAGAAGACCCACCATAATTGGATTGTGGGCGATCCACCCCCTGCATTTCAGACGACGATGAAGAAGCTCCGCGACCGTGGGCTGAGAGGTCCGTTGTGGGAATATATCGAGCTCCTTCAACGGCTCGATCCGCAGGAAGCGATCCGCCCGGCGGCGGCATTATCGAAAGGGTAGACCGAAGCGTTCACACCGCGGCCGCCGCAACCAAGCCCAAACTCGAACCTTTTTACAGGAGGCAGCGGAGAAAATACATAAACCGTGTTTTCCCTCTGCTCCCTCTGCGAACTCCTGTAAAAATTATGTGTTCCGGAATCGTCGCGAAAAGCACGCCGTGTAGGGATAGTTTCACCCGGCGGCAGCCGCAACCAAATGATCCTTCGTGATCGCGATCGGACCGGTCGATCACGAGCAAGAGCACGATGTCGTCGCAGCGTGAGACGAGGTTGCGAGACAGTGGTACATCTAAACCTCAGCGCCTTGCCAGTAATTCCCAAATCAATACAGCCGCAGCAACCGACACGTTGAGCGACTCGACTTTGCCGGTCCCGGGAATCGTAACGAGCCGCGTGCACGCCGCCGCCACCTCTGGAGCGATCCCATGTTCCTCGTTGCCCAACACCAAAGCCAGCGTCTTGCCGGGCGAACGTTTCGCATCGGGCCGCCCACCGCGCGTGGCCGCGCCCACGACTTCGAAATTCGCCGAAGCAAGTTGCCGCAGAAATGCTGGCAACAGACGTACGCGTAACACCTCGAGATGAGCCAGACCACCCTCCGCCACGCGATGAGCGGCGGCGCCCGGCGTCGCCGCTCCCGGCTCCGACGATAGCACCAGCCGAGGCACCCCAAAAAACGCCGCAGTCCGCGCAATCGCGCCGAGGTTATGCGCATTGCCAACGCGATCGAGAATCAACAACGGCTCCCGGCGGCGTGACCATTCGACAATGTCCGAAGCTGTCGGCGAGCCTAGTTCGGGAGCGATCACCACGGCCACGATTCCGCCGTGATGAATCGATCCGGCAATCTTCTCGAGCTCCGCAGATTCGACGCAGCGATACACTTTTTTGTCCTGCGCGAGCGCTTTGCACATCGACCCGATCTGCCGGCTCGTCGCGCGATCGAAGAACAGACGCTTGATCGATTTTGGATCAGCCGCGAATTGCGCACGAACCGGGGCAAGTCCACAGACGTTGATCTCGCGCGATTTCATTTGTTCGAAGCCAAGGCGAACGTGCCCACCACGGTGAACTCCTCGCGATCGTGATAGAGATGTCGAACGGCAAAGCGCGCACCACTGCGTCGAAACGCTGATTCGGCGCCGTACAATTCGCGCAGCAAAGCGACGGGATCGACGCGCCCGAACTTCAGGTTAACGACGAAGCGCCGACACCAGCGATGTTCGAGCCAGGGCGCGACGATGTGCTGCAAGACGTGATGCGGCTCCTCGACCAAATCGCAAAACAGCCAGTCGAAGGTTTCGCCCCCGAGCGGGCGAAACCTAAATGCGTCCTCGCAGCGATGTCCGATTTTTGGGTGATTGAGCGCCCCACTCTTGAGGGGGCCGTTGTCGATGGCGATCACGCGAGCGCCGCGTTTCGCCGCGCTGTAGCTCCAGCCGCCCGGCGCAGCTCCAAGATCGCACACCGTTTCGTCC
>DAITQE010000304.1:0-5282 GCA_036833235.1 Opitutus sp. | reverse complement strand
CGCGAGACGCGTGCGCTCCCCGGACCCAGACATCGATTTCAGTAATGCCCCGGAGCTTGCTCCGGGTATTTTTACTCGCCGAAAATCCGATGCTTCATTGTCGGTTGCCCGGATGTAGGTTGCGCGCTTGCCGCGCAACTCGCCGCAGGCGAACGAACGTGGCGCGGCAAGCGCGCCACCTACTTCGGCATGCTCGCGGAAATTCTGTTTTCGCACCCAGTCGGTCACGCTCGCAGCCACGACCGGAATGGAGCGCACCATCGTTTGCCCCCGGGATCGTCATTTCCCGAGCGACACCAGATTTGCGAACAACCGATAAGCGCCGGGAACGCCAGCGGGCAGTTGACGAAAAAACGCGAGTCCGGTGTAAACGAACCAGCCTCGGCCGTGACGTGCCACGAGCAGCCCGCCGTTGAGCTGAGGCTCACCAGGATCGCCGCACGACAGGAGTGCGGTGAAGTGTGCATCCCACTCGTTGGGGAAGTAAACCCCGCGCTCCTGCACCCAGCCGCTAAAATCCGCCGCCGTAATTTTATTCGGCGTGTTGAGCGCGGGATGATCCGGCGAGAGGAACGTGATCGCCGCGTTCTCATCGGTGACCCGTTCATTGCTCAGATGCAGCGAGTACGGCGCGAGGTGTTCCGTTTTCAAATCGCGCCCTGGCCGGTTGTATTGCGCGATCACGGTTCCGCCTTGCTCGACGTACTTCCACAGCGCGTCCAACCGCGGGACGAGATCGTTCCGCGTATTGAAAGCGCGGACACCAATGACCACGGCGTCGAGTCCGGCGAGCCGTTCAGCTGTGAGATCGGCGCCCGTGAGCGTTTCGACGCTGCAGCCGAGCTGCGTGAGCGCCTCGGCGACGTTGTCTCCAGCGCCGGGCAGATAACCGATTTTTTTCGCTTGCACCGCGACATCGAGCGCCACGGCTCGCAGCTGCGCGACCGGCTGCAAGAGCAGCGGCGGCAAGTGTGCGTATCGAATTTCGATCCGTTGCGTACGAATTTTTTGTCCGTCGATTTCCGCGCAAACCTCGAAGGCTCCTGATGACGGCGTGGCGGGAGCTTGAACCGCAAAACTCAAGCGTTGGACAGCTCCACGTTCGGCGAGCTTGAAATCCTGCCAGACATCCGAGGACAACGTCCAGCCGGCCGGCACCTCGAGGCGCGCGCGCCCTTTGGCCTCTGGAATGGCGGACGTGATTTCAACATCGACCGTTTGCGTGGCGCCGGGTGCGAACAACGCAACGTCTGAGACAAAGCGCAGCGACACCGGAGCAATCACGTCGAGTCGCCGCCGTCGTGCACCCTCGATGTGCACGGGCTCGTCAGCGAGCACGAGCGTCTGTCCGTCAATTTCGAATACCTGTTCGATCGGGAGCGACGGCGGGTTTTCAGGGCGTCCGATGAGCGACGGATCAGCGACGTGCGCGATCCCAGCCGTGCCGGGTTCCCTCAGCCAGTAAGGTTGAGTGAGCGGCGTGGTAGCGGGCAGCGTTTGGGTGGTATCGCGCACCGCGGGTGTGCCGGGTTTCAGTGTGATTACGTCGCGAATTTCTTTTTTCTCCGCGGGGTAACGAACGGCAACCCAGCGAACCGGCACGGACGCAGTGACGCGTGCGATATGATGGAGCGAGAACGTGGAGCCCGGCAAAACCTCGGCCGAAGCCAACGTTGTTTCGACGGTGAGTCCGAGGCAGGCGGCGAGAATGCGATCGAGCTGCGTGCGTTTGTCGTCAACGAGCGCGCTCGACGGCAGCTTGGCGAACGCCCGGCGGAGCGCGAGCAGCGCCGGAACGCTCGCCGCTGGATTTTTTTCATCAAACGCTGCGAGGTCTTCTTTACTCAGTCGGGCGACAGCGTCGCCGCCCTTCACGCGATCCCACGTCGTATCGACTCCGTCCAGGATGTCGCTCGTCGCGGGTTCACCGGAAAGCAGAAAGAACGACTCGGTGCGCGGCGCAGCGGCGGCGGCACCGCCCGTGAAGTTCCCGAAGCCTTGCGTCTTGTGCATGGCGCGGCTGCGTCCAGCAATTTCGCCGAAGGACAAACCTGTCACGGGGTCGTTGCCGCTGATTTCGAGTTGAATGGGAGCAGGCAGATGGCTGGGGGTGGACGGGTTGCCCGGACCGCCGCGGCCGAACGAGCCGTTTTGAAAAATGCGTTTGGCCTGCCAGGGCGAGAGTCGCCCCTCGCGCAGCTGTTCCGGATACGCGGTCGGATCGGCAGCGAGTTTGAATGCTTGCAGCGCGAGAATTGCGGACGCGGTGTGGTGACCGTGGGTGCCGCCCGCCGTCGGCGAAAATCGCGTGATGATCACATCGGGCTGAAAGGTGCGGATGACGCGGACCACGTCGCCGAGCACCTGGTCGCGGTCCCAGATACGGAGGGTTTCCGCGGCGTTCTTGGAAAATCCAAAATCGATCGCCCGCGTGAAAAATTGCTGGCCACCATCAAGGCGACGTGCGGCGAGCAGCTCCTGCGTGCGGGCGACACCGAGCTTTTCGCCGAACTCAGGCCCAAGCACATTTTGTCCTCCGTCACCGCGGGTGAGCGACAGATAAGCGGTGCGGTAATTTCGACCGCGGGCCAGGTAAGTGATCAGTTGCGTGTTCTCGTCATCCGGATGCGCGGCGACGTAAAGCACGCTGCCGGTTTCGCGAAAATTGCGGAGGTCTTGCCGGATCGCGGCTGCGGAATTGGCGGCGGTGGACGGCGGCTCGGCGGCGGAGGCGTAAGTCATGCCGGTCGCAACGAGGCCGAAGGCGACGAGAAAGGCAAAAATGCGCACGGCGACGCCACGGAGTGAAGAGGAGAACAGCATGTCGCGAGGGCTTATTTCGCGACGGTGAACGGCACAGAATATTCCGTGTTTTCCCAACTAATTTTCAACACGCCTCCTCCGGAGGCCGCGTCCGTCCCGACGGCGAGCGTCAACTGCTCGACCGGTTTTTCGATCGCCGACTTTTTCATTTCAACACGCAGCAGGTCGTGTTTGGTGTCCACCGGAATTCCCCATTTTCCAAGATTGGTGCTGAACGCGAGTTTGAACGGACCGGTTCCCGAGGGAATGGTATAGAGGGTATACGCGCCGGCGGGAACCGTGCCTTCGCGGAAAACGAGCGGTTTTTGCGTGATCAAGAGCGTGGCTTCATCGGCGCCAAGGCGGTCCGGCTTGTCCCAAGGAACCAGACCTCCCCAGATTTTGCGGATTTCACCTGTCGTGGGACTCTTACGGTAGGGGCGGCCATACGTGATCGTCACGCGATTGCCCGTGCGACGATCGCCGATGACGGTGCTTACGGTTTCGTGCGGACTTTTTCTGCCACTGGTCGAAGGGTGGGCGCTCGTGGCTTGAGCAGGCAGCGAGGTTGTCGCGACGGCTGCCGCGATCAGAACAAACAGAGAACGAAGGATATTCATGGGGGAGTGGATGGCTGTGGAAATAAACTACCTCGAACGCTGGCAAGACGCAGCCAGTGCCGAAGAGTTGCGCGGATCCCGCTGCTCCCGCGGCGGGCTTCGACGGAGCTGTTCTTTAACGGGAGAAACCTGATTTCCTGTAGCCTGGCTGCGGTGACCCCGGAGCAAGGTCTTTTGTTTTGGAGTCGTATCTTGTAGGCCGCCAGCCCGCTGGCGCGATTGAAGCGCGAGCAAGCTCGCAGCCTACCACGTAACCGGATTGCGCCATGAAAACGAAAGGCCATGGGCCCCCGGAGACCGGCCTCACCGAGGCCAGCTACACGGCGGAAACTTTATTTCAGACTGGAGATGAGAGTCTCGTTCAACCGCGTGTATTCGGCCTTGATCGCCCCCTCGTTTTTCGACGCGAGTTCGATCGATTTCCGCGCGGAGGCGATCGCGCCGACTTTGTCACCCACTTTGGCGAGAAGACGCGCCTTGTGGTAGTACATGAAGTACGAATCTGGCTGGGCGGCGATCGCTGCGTCGAACCATTCGGCGGCTTTTTTTAGGTCAAGATTGTGTTCCAAATAGAACATCGCCGATTGAAAGTACGGCTTCTTCGTCGCGTCGGAACTCATGACGGCTTCGATCTGGGGAACGAGCGTGCTGGTGACATCCAGCGCGATTTTTACGGGAACGCGGGTCTTTTCCCAAGAGAGGTTGAGCATCGCGGAGTCGTCACGGATGTCATTGATGTCGATCGTGAACGTTTCCACCGGTTGGGCGAGCGCGACGGGTTTGACGGCGATGCGGGCGACATCGTCTTTGGCGTCGTAGGTGTATGCGCCCCATTCGGAGGCGTTTTTGTGGATGATAACGGTCCACTCGGTCGGGTTGGGGATGGTGAACAGCTCATACGTTCCGGCGGCGAGATCAGCGCCGTTGAGCTTTACGGGCGTGCTGAAAGAAATCCTGGTCGCAGCGTTTGCCCCCGTGCGCCAGACGGAGCCGTAGGGCTCGAGACCGCCGAAAATCTTTCGACCCCGCACGCTAGGGCGCGAGTAATTGACCTCGATATTGGTCAACCCAACGCGTTGCTTGAGCGTCGCGGCTGGGCTGAGAGCGGGAAACTCCACCTTGGGAGCCGGTGCGTTCTGGGCGATGAGACCGCCAGTGGCGGCGAGGACGACGGCGAGGCAGGTGAACAGGGCGGGATAACGATGAAGGGTCATATGCGGCGATTTTATTGTCAGATGAAGAACAGGGAAGGGATGTAAGCGTGGGACAGCAAAAGACAAACGCGCTGAGAAGAACGCGAGAGTGGGAGACGGGAGAAGAACGCGAGAGGGCGATGCGGCTGAGTGGGAGCGCGGGCGGGCGCAAAACCATCGTCGATGTCTCCGAGTTTTCCCTCGATGCCGCGCAGCAACTCGCCGTGCGCGGTGAAAGTGGTTCGGGCGAAACGGCAGTTTTGCCGCGCAGAAGCTAGGATTGAAGGTGGGCGCTGCGTTTCGCCCTTTCCATGGACTCGTCTATGATGAGAAGAATTAGCACGCGGAAACTTATCGCGTCACGGGCATTCTTGGCCCCACCAACACGCCGGCGGACAAAGTGATTTGGATTCCGCTGCACGGCGTGCCGACGATGAGCGGTTATGATCCGTCGCCGTCATTATCCGTGCGCAAACAGGAGTCCTGTTGGACGTGTTTTCGTACAATTCAATCATACTTTGGGCGTCACTCGGGATGGTCGGATTGTGCGCGCTATGCGGACTGCTGCCCGCGTGGAGCGTATTGGACAACCTAGCGCCGGTGTCGTGAAGCTTCATTCGCTCTGGGTCCGATACCCCGAAGCTTGCTTCGGCTTGGTTCGCATGGG
>DAITQE010000303.1:0-5287 GCA_036833235.1 Opitutus sp. | reverse complement strand
GACGGTTACGCCGAGGTGCCTTTTTCTCACGTTCATCCCCGCCCCTTTTCAGTTCAGAAAGCGTTGGAGCATTTTGCGCAGGCTGGCTTCACGAAACGCGGCCCCGACGGCATCTTGATGAACAAAAAAGGCCAGCGCCTTTCCTTCACCATCACGACCGGCTATGCGAGCATGAAGGACGTGCTGACGATCCTCAAACAGGAGGCGGCCAAAGCCGGGCTGGAGTTCAACATCGAGGTGCTCGACGGCACCACGGCATGGAAGAAGATCATGGAAAAGCAGCACCAGATCGCCTTCACCGCTTTCGCCACGACAGTGGAGAAGTATCCTCGTTTCTGGGATTTCTTCCATTCGGCCAATGCCCACAAACCGCAGACGAACAATCTCACCAACACCACCAGCCCGGCGATGGACAAACTGATCGACGCGTACGATCGAGCCACCACGATGGACGAGATCCGATCGCTCGCGACCCAGTTGGAAACCATGGTTCACGACGATGCGGCATTCGTGCCCGCCTTCGAAATTCCCTTCTATCGAGTCGCCTACTGGCGCTGGATCCGGTGGCCCAAGGATTTCAATGTCCGCCTCAGCATGTACGCGGGCGAGTTCGGTCTCGAGTGGATGGATCCCGCGGTCAAGAACGAGACCCTCGCCGCACGGTCCGCGGGCCGGACATTTCCGCCGGCCATCGAGGTTTACGACCAGTGGAAGCGAAAGACGGAATGATTCAACACTTGTGATGACTAACCCGAAGATTTCCTGCTCTGCGATGTCCAAACAACACACCCCGCCCTGGCACCCCTCTCAAGAGGGGATTTGGGCGATGACGCGGTCCGGAGATCCCCTCTTGAGAGGGGTGGCGCGTAGCGCCGGGGTGTGTGGGTTCGCGGCCATGCGTGTGAAATCTTCGGGCTGACCGCGGAGGCTCATGAGCGAACCGCTCCTTAGCGTCCGCCAGCTTACGGCAGGTTTCGAAACCGATGACGGACTGGTCCGCGCCGTCGATGGCGTGAGCTTCGACGTGCATGCCGGTCGCACCCTCGGCATCGTCGGCGAATCGGGCTGCGGTAAGAGTGTGACCGCGCTTTCTCTGATGCGCCTGCTGCCCCAGCCCATGGGCCGGATCCTTGGCGGTGAAATCGTTTTCCAAGGACGCGACCTGCTGCGACTCCCCGTCGAGGCCATGCACGAGGTGCGCGGCGGTCAGATCGGCATGGTCTTCCAGGAACCGCTGACGGCCCTCAATCCGGTGCACACGATCGGGCGGCAACTTGCCGAGGTGCTGCTGCTCCACCGCCAGGCGAGCCGGCAGGATGCACTGCGGCACTCGATCGAAATTCTGGGAAAGGTGGGCATCCCTTCGCCTGAAATTCGCGTCGGCGAATATCCCCACCAGCTCTCCGGCGGCATGCGCCAGCGTGTCGTCATCGCGATGGCCCTGGCGTGCCGTCCCCAGCTCTTGATCGCGGACGAGCCCACTACCGCCCTCGATGTGACCATCCAGGCCCAGATCCTAACCTTGATCAAAGATCTCCAACAGGAGATGGGCCTGGCGGTCATTCTGGTCAGCCACGATCTCGGTGTCATCGCCGAAACCTGCGACGAGGTGTTGGTCATGTATGCCGGTCGAGTGGCCGAACAGGCTCCGGTCGCCCAGATCTTCGAGCGCCCAAGCCATCCCTACACCCGCGGCCTCCTGGCTTCGATCCCGCGCCTGACCACGGTGCGCAAGAGCCGGCTGGCGGTCATCGAGGGCATGGTGCCCGGTCTGCGCGAACTGCCGCCCGGTTGCCGCTTCGCGAACCGCTGTCCGTACGCCCAGCCCCGCTGCGCCGCGGGCGTTCCTCCCCTCGAGAACATCGGCGAGGCTCACGCCGTGAGCTGCATCCGCTGGCGAGAACTGCCACCCTTCCCCGCCGCCGGATGACCAATCGACCGCCACCATTGTTGGAAGTCCGCGACCTGCGCACTTACTTTCCCGTGAAAGGCGGCGTGCTGTTGCGCGCGGTCGCGACGTGCAAGGCCGTCGACGGCGTGAATCTCCAGGTCTTTCCCGGCGAGACGTTAGGCCTGGTCGGCGAATCCGGCTGCGGCAAATCCACGCTGGGCAAAACCATCGCGCGTCTCATCCGGCCCACGGCGGGCCAGGTCCTGTTCGAAGGTGCGGATTTAGCCCCGCTCAGCCGCCGGCAGCTCAAGCCCATCCGGCGCCATTTGCAGATGGTGTTTCAAGATCCGGCGGAATCGCTCAACTCCCGACACACCGTCGGGTCCATCATCGAAGAACCGCTCCTCATTCACGGTCTGGGGACGGCGGCGGAGCGGCAGGAACAGGTCCGTGAGCTTCTAGCCCGGGTGGGGCTGCCGCGCGACGCGGCCCAGCGTTATCCGTTTGAATTTTCCGGCGGACAGCGACAGCGCATCGGCATCGCACGCGCCATTGCGCTGCACCCGCGGCTCGTCATCTGCGACGAGCCGGTGTCGGCCCTCGACGTCTCGATTCAGAGCCAGGTTATCAACCTCCTGCTCGACCTGCAGCGCGAGCTCGGGCTCTCCTATCTTTTCATCGCTCACAATCTGGCGGTCGTGAAGCACATCTCCGATCGCATTGCCGTCATGTATCTGGGGCGCATCGTGGAACTGGCCGGCGCTGACGAACTCCATGCGCATCCGCGCCATCCCTACACCCAGGCGCTGATCGCGGCGATCCCCGAGCCGAATCCGCGGCGCGTCCGTCGACGACTCGTTATTCCCGGCGACATTCCCTCGCCCATCAGCCCGCCGGCCGGCTGTCCGTTCCATCCGCGTTGTCCCTACGCAACGGAAAAGTGCAAAGTCGAGGTCCCTAAACTCCGTGAAGTCGCACCCGCCGGCCAGCCGTCGCACACCGTTTCCTGCCACTACGATCTCTAATGATCTTGCGCCACGGCTGATCGTCCGCATCAACCGAACCACCCGTACTGCCTGCCCGCTGGCGCCACCTTCCGCCTCTGATGCTTCGCCGCATTGCCCCGCCTTTTTGTCTAGCCCTTCTCAGCCTGGCAATCTGGTGCACCGCGACCAGCCGCTGGTCGGTCACTGGCTGGCAGACGCCACTCGATATTCAGGGCGACGCGCTCGAGATCTGCGCCCGCATCCAGACCGCGTCCGAGAATCTCTCCATCCCGCTGCGCGGCTATTCGGCGCTGCCGCGACTCGCGGCGCCGATCGGCGCGGATTGGAGCCGCTATCCGATTTCGGACCGCGTCGTCTTCTCGCTGCTCGGTCTGCTCGCGCGGGGCGTCGGACTTTTTGCCGCCTGGAACATCGCCATCGCCGCAGTCCATGTGCTCAACGCCCTCGCGTTCTACTTCTGCGCCCGGTTCCTGCGCTGGCGGTGGGAATGGGCGTTTGCGATCGCCCTGCTCTTTTCATTTTCGAGTTATAATTTCCGCTGGGGCCCGACGATTTCGCTGTCGCTCACGTTCGCCATTCCGCCGCTGCTCCTGCTCTGCGGCTGGATCTGCCGACCCGCCCCCGCGATTGCGACGCGGGGTTGGACGTGGGGCGCGCTCGCTCTCGGAGTGTGGTTTGGCGGCGCGAATCCTTATTTCGGATTCTTCGCCGCGCAGTTGGTATTCGGCGCAACGTTACTTCAATGGCTGCGCCGTCGCGCGCCGGCCCGCTGGCGCACCGGCGCGTTGCTGCTGGCGACGATGGCCGTCTCGTTCCTCTTGCACAATGCGGCCTATTTCCTCGCGCCCACCGCCGACCGACCGCGCCTCACTCTGGCGCGCAATTACGCGGGGTCCGAAATCTACGCGCTCAAGCTCACCGACCTCGTCATTCCTCCCGCAGAACATTTCGCTCCGCCCTTCGCTGAAATCGGCCGTGCTTATCAAGCGCAATCCGCGCTCGACGGAGAATTCTTCACGGCGTACCTCGGCGTTTTCGGCATCCTCGGGCTCGGAATTCTGCTGGCGAGCGGACGTCACGCCTGGGCTCGCAACCCTCCGCCGCGTGTTCCGTACACGTTGTTAGCCGTGATGTGGACGCTGGCATTTTCCGCCGTGGGCGGTGTCAACTCGTTGCTGGCGCTCGCCGGGCTGGATGTGTTTCGGGCGAGCAATCGCAACAGCATATTCCTTCTCGTTTGGGCTTTGTTCTTTTTCGGCCGCTGGTGCCAGCGCCTGACGCGACCCCGTGGCGTCCGGGTATGGCTGCGCTATTCTCTACCTCTCTTGATTACCCTCGTGGGCGTCGCCGATTCGGTCCCGCGAATCCATGCCAGGAGTGCCCTCAAACACAACGCGGCTGCGCTCACGGCCGAACGTGAATTATTGACGGCGCTCGAACGACGAATCGGTCCGGGCGCGATGATATTCCAGCTTCCCGCCACGGTCTTTCCCGAGGCGGGCACGGTCGGCACGATGGGCGACTATGCCCATTTTTCACCTTACCTTCTGTCGTCAACCCTCCGCGTGTCGTATGGCTCACTCCGCGGCACGGACGCGAGTCGTTGGATCACAGCAACCGGCCGTCTCCCCGCCCCCGCACTGAAAGAGGAACTGGAATCCGCCGGATTTCGCGCGCTGTGGATCGATCGCCGCGGACTGCCTGGGCGCGGTGAAACGCTGAGCCGCGAATTGCAGGCTCTCGGTCTCGAGTCCCTTCCGCAGACCTGGCTGCCTGATGTCGAGATTTTCCTCCTGCAGCCCACGCCCCATCCTCGTCGTATCGCTTTGGATGATGCTCGATTCTACGAACCGTGGGACGGCGTCCCAAGCAGGACCGAGCCAAAATTCGCCGCGATTGACGGCTGGTACGACCTCGAGCGAAACGGCGAAGACAGTTGGCGGTGGGCGGGAAAAACCGCGACCACAAGGCTGCCCCTTTCAACCGACACAACGATCGAGGTGACGTTTCGCGCCTACAGCCTTGCCCCGGGCGAACTCGTCATCACCTGCGACGGCAACCAGATCTATCGTCGGCCCATCAGCCCTTCCACGCGTGATGCGTCCAGCATCCGCTTGTCGCTCAAAGCCGGAAATCACCTATTTGAGTGGCGGTTCTCCGGGCGGCTGGTGCGACCCGGAAAAGCGGATGGGCGTCAACTCGGCTTCAGCGCGCACGATTTGAAACTCACGCTGCTGAAACAAAAATCCGACGGTTCGCTGTGATCCCAATCGCCCGAAGCTTTCGGGCGAATCCGTAGCTGCGAACGTGAACGAGTGTAAAATTAGTCCACTCGCTCATCCGACTGTGTGAAAACCCAATTCGTTGGTTTGGCGGGTCGGGTGTAGGT
>DAITQE010000302.1:0-5311 GCA_036833235.1 Opitutus sp. | reverse complement strand
CAGTCGATGACCTCGGCGGGATCGTAGTGTTTGAACGCGAGCGGCGCGTCGGAGCGCGGGCCGGCATAAGCGATGGTGGGAACAGCGAAGTGTTCGGTATGGGATTTCATGTGGAGAAAAGGCCGATGCGTTAACGGCTGCTCAGCGTGACACGGGCGGGCTTCAGGCCTGGAGACTCGGCGTTCAACACGATTTCGCCGCCTGTCGCGGTGGTTTGCACGAGGGCCTGAGCGAGGCCGTTGAAGGCGGAGCGGCGGTCGGCCTTGTCGGGTTCGTGGCAACTCGGGTCGCCGTTGCCGACGCCGATCAGTTTCGCTGGGCCGGTGAGTGTGAAGGATATTTTGTTATCGGCGACCGGCACGATGTGGCCTGCCGCGTCGACGACCTCGACGGTCACCACGGATAGATCGGCGTTGTCCGCGGCGAGCGCGGAACGGTCGGCGGTGAGGCGGATCGCGGCAGGTGCGCCGGTGGTCTCACGGGTCGCCTCGATCGGCCTGCCTTTGCGGAAACCTTTCGCGACGAGCTTGCCGGGTGCATATCTCACCTTCCATTCGAGATGATGGAGCGGCGTCACGGTTTGTTTGCCTTGCGAAACGCCGTTGAGGAACAGCTCGACCTCGTCGCAGTTGCTGTGGACCCAAACGGAAATATCCTGTCCCTCCTTGCCCGTCCAGTTCCAATGTGGGAAGAGGTGCAGCACGGGCTCCTTCGTCCACCACGCCTTGTAGTAATAGTAACTGTCTTTTGGAAATCCGCAGATATCCATGAAGCCGTAGTGGCAGTTGATGACTGGCCAGGAGAAGGGACGCGGCTCGCCCTTGTAGTCGAAAGCCGCCCACACGAAACCGCCCCCGATGAATTCGCGTGCAACGACGGGGGGCCAAGCCTTTTCGACTGTCTGACCGGCGGGACCGGCGGTGATGCTGTAGGCCGAAACGTAGCCGCGAGCGCGGTCGCCGTAGTAGTCTTCCCAGTGATCGGTCGTGTAGATGCCGCGAGTGCTGATTTCACTGGCGATCTCGGAGGCGACGATCGGGATCTTCGGGAAAAGCTGGTGCGTGGAATCGTACTTCGAGGGATTGTAATTGATCCCGAGTACTTCGAGTTCGCTGATCATCCCCTGCGGGCTGTCGAAGGCGCCGTTCATCGCAGCGGTGATGGGTCGGGTCGGATCGAGTTCGTGGACGCGTTGCTTCATCTCGCGCAGCATGCGAGCAGCACCGGGCGAGGCGCCGCTCCACTGCTCGTTGCACATCGACCATAGGAAAATGCTCGGGTGGTTGCGTTCACTTCGGATCAGGCTGCTGAGGTCCTGGAGCTGCTCGGCTGGCGTATCGTCCGGCGCTTGGTCCGTGTAGGTATCGCCGAAGTGCCGGTTCTCAGCGATGACGAGGAAGCCGAGCCGGTCGCATTCATCGAGGAGGAAAGGCGGGACCGGGTTGTGCGACATGCGGATGGCGTTGCAGCCAACTTCCTTCAGGCGCTCCAGTCGCCACGTGAACAATCGGTCGGGCATGGCGACGCCGACGCCGGCATGGTCCTCGTGCATGTTGATGCCATGGAGTTCGAGGCGCTTGCCGTTGAGGAAAAATCCATGATCGGCGTCGAAGCGGATGTGCCGCACGCCGAATTTGGTCGTCACTAGGTCAACGATTTTGCCCGCGACGGTGACGGTGCTGCGCAGCGTATAAAGATAAGGACGGTCGGGCGACCAGAGCTGGGCCTTGGACAAGGCGATCGACTGGGCGAGCGTGAGACTGGCGCCGGCGGCGAGCTGCCGAACGGACGAATCGGTGGCGAGCTTATGACCGGTCGCGTCGAGGATTTCACTCAGGACAGTCGCTTTGACGAGGACGGCACTGGTGTTAGCGACCTCGGTATTTGCCACGACTGTCGTGTCCGCGTGGACACCATCGCCGGGGTCGACCGTCGGCACAACGAAGACGCCGTCTGGCGCGATGTGGATCGGATCGACCGTCACGAGGCGGACATGACGGTAGATGCCGCCGCCTTCATACCACCAGCCGTCGTAACGCGGGTCTACCTGCACCACGATGATGTTCTCGCCGCCGGGCTTGGCCGCGGCGGTGACGTCGAACCGGGAAGGCGTGTAGCCGCTGTATTGGCTGCCGATCAATTTCCCGTTCATCCAATAATGGCTGTTGCTACACACTCCGTCGAACTCGAGCCACAGGCGCTTTCCTTGCGCGCTGGCGGGTAGGACGAACGTCTTGCGGTAGACCGCGGGCCGCACGGGCAGGAATCCGTGGAGGAAATACCAGTCGGGATTCAGCGCATCGGCGTGTGGGTAGGGATTCTTTTCGGAAAACGTCCCCTCGACGACGTAATCGTGCGGCACGTCAACCTGCCGCCACTTCTGGTCGTTGAAGGAGAGAAAAACCGCGTCGGGCGCCTCGCCGAGATGGAACCGCCAGTCGTGATCCAGTGGTTGCGTGAGGCGCGGCGAGTCGTCTGCGAAAGCATGCAGGCTCAGGGTCGCACACGCGAGCACGAGCAAACGGCTGAGCCGCGCGCGGCACGCGTTTCGCCAAACGACAATTCGGTCAGGGGCTATTTTCATGATGGATCGAGGCAGATCGCTGATACTCTCCCCGCGCCGATGAGAAGTGAGACAGGGTAGGAGCGAGAATTGAGCAGCGATTTGCTCCTGCGATGCGATCTCTTTGCCCGCCGGAGATGTAGCATGTTTTGATGACAGGCGACCTTGATGAACTTCTGCTAAGTTAAGCGCTTCGAGATCCCTTGTAGCGAAGCTCGAGTCCCCCAGCTCATCCCTTGTTCGGCACATGAAAAATCCAGCAGCGAACATTCTGCCGACAATTCCTGCAGCGGTTGCCACCGTCGGACGATTTCTCCGCAAGGCGACGGCGGGACGGGGCTCTTACTCCAGTGACGAAAAACCCAAGAAACATAGTCTTCGGTAAGATTCATGGCACCGAACGTCTTGTTAGTTTTTCAACCGCGATTCGAGGAATCGGCGGAGATGCTCAAGGGGATTGTACATCATCAGCGCACAAATAAACCTTGGGCGGTGTCGTTGTTCGACGAGACGCAGTTGGACGTCGATCGGTGTTGCTGGGCCCAAAGCCGGAGGTGGCATGGCGTGATCAATTGCATCGCTTCTCCCAGGGTGGTGAAAACCTGCCTGAAGCTGGATGTCCCCATGGTCGATCTCGCCGATTCGCCGCCAATTCTGGGCGTGCCAAAATTGCGACCCGACAATCGGGCCGTCGGGGAAATGGGCGCGGTGTTCTTCTTGAAACGGAGATTCAGGTCTTTTGGATTCTGCGGTTACTCCAGTCAGGCGTGGTCGGCGGAACGGCGGGACGGTTTCGTGGAAGCTCTCGGGCGCTCGCGACATCATTGCGAAATATTCGATGTCGAACGCCCGGGCGAATTGACGCCGTCGTGGGAAGCCAAGCAGATCGCGCTGTTGGCCGCATGGCCTCGTCGCCTTCCCAGGGGAGTAGCCGTCATGACCTGCCACGATCGGCGGGCACAACAGGTTATCCGCGCTGCGCAGGTGGCCGGATTGCGAGTACCGGATGAGGTGGCTGTCCTTGGCGCCAATAACGATGCGACATGTTGTGAGTTGGCCGATCTGACAATTTCCAGTGTCGCCGTCGATTCATTCGAAGCGGGCCGTCGAGCGGCGGAACTTCTGACTAAACTCATGGCCGGCGAAAAGATTGGCCGCATCGACGTCCGGATAAAACCACTCGGAGTGGTGACGCGAAAATCAACCGACATCCTTGGCGGGCGGGATGAAAATGCCGCCGCCGCGCTCGATTACATCAGGGAACATGCGTGCGAAGGTATCACGGTCGCCGAAGTGCTGCGTCAGATACCAATTTCCCGCACTAGTTTGGAGTGCAAAATGCGGCGCTACATCAGTCGCTCTCCGCAGGCGGAGATCCGTCGGATACAGATTGCGAAAATCTGCCAACTGCTAGCGGAAACCAATTTATCCCTGAAAGAAATCGCCCATCGGACCGGCTTTGTCCACGTCGAGTATATGTGCGTGCTATTCAAGCGGATTACCGGCACCACCCTTGGGCAGTACCGGCACAAGAACGCGCAGAGATACGAACGGCCCGTGGCGATGGCCGTGGCGCCCCTCTCGGGTGCTCGATAGGCACGGCGGCGGGTGTCGTCGGCGGCACCGGCAAGCTCAAGAGTGCTCAATTCTACCATGAAACTAATCCTCGTATCACTTTTTCTCGTCGCGGCCGCATTGGCGCGTGGTGGCGAGCTGACCATTGACGCTGCCAAATCAGCCGGTCGGGTGAGTCCCAGGCTCTACGGCCTCATGACCGAGGAGATCAACTATTCCTACGATGGGGGCCTTTACGCCGAGCTCGTCCGCAACCGCGCATTTCTCGACAATTTGGATACGCCGGTAAACTGGTCCGTCGTGAAGAACGGCGCGAACGACGCGGTGATGTCGTTGGACAAGACCCAGCCGCTGAACGACGCGATTCCGGTCAGTCTGCGGTTCGAAGTGACCAAGCTCGGCCGACGCCAACAGGTTGGTTTTGCGAACACGGGTTATTGGGGGATTCCCGTGCAGCCGAACACCAAGTATCGCGCGTCGTTCTACGCGAAGGCACCGGGCTACGTCGGTCGTGTTACACTCTCCATCGAGAGCGAAGACGGACAGACGCTCTACGCATCCGGCACCGCCAGTCGGCTGACAAAAAACTGGCAGCGGATTGAGCTGGTGCTGAAGACCGGCCAGGTCGTGCCGACAACCAAGGCGCGCTACGTCGTCCGCCTCGACCGCCCGGGTACGGTGTGGTTCAGCATGGTCTCGTTGTTTCCCCCGACTTGGAACGACCGCCCGAATGGGCTCCGCAAGGATCTCATGCAGATGCTGGCCGACCTGAAGCCGAAGTTTCTGCGCTTCCCCGGCGGAAATTATCTTGAAGGAAACAAGATCGAAGAGCGCTTCCCCTGGAAGAAAACGCTTGGGCCGATCAGCCAGCGGCCGGGGCACCCAGACAACTGGGGCTATCGCTCGAGCGACGGCATGGGGCTGCTCGAGTTTCTCGAATGGGCCGAAGACCTGGGCGCCGAACCAATCCTGGCGGTGTATGCCGGTTACTCGCTCACCGGCGAGCGGGTTGCCCCGGGGAAGGATCTCGAGCTGTTTGTGCAGGAGGCGCTCGACGAAATCGAATACGTGACCGGCGACGCCGCGACGACGACGTGGGGTGCGCAGCGGGCGAAGGATGGTCATCCCGCGCCGTTTGCGTTGCGTTACGTGGAGATCGGGAACGAAGACGGC
>DAITQE010000301.1:0-5312 GCA_036833235.1 Opitutus sp. | reverse complement strand
ATGGGGCGTCATCGACCCTTGCCGGAAGCAGGATGAAAACGGAATTGAGGGACGCTGGTTCCCCCATTGTCATCGCGGAGTCAGACGCAGCGGCGATGCCGACCTCGGAGAACGCTGACAAATTAGCGGCGTCCAAACCCGATCTCAGCAGAATTAGTGCGCGCAAGAACCTCAACGAAACCGCATTCTTTTTCCCCCAACTCGTCGTCGGCGACGATGGGGTGGTGAAGATGGTGTTCACGATGCCGGAGGCGTTGACCGAGTGGAAATTTCTCGGCTTCGCGCATGACCAGCAGCTTCGCTCCGGTTATATTAGCGACAAGGTTGTCACCGCCAAAGATCTGATGGTTGAGCCAAACCCGCCGCGGTTCGTGCGCGAAAGCGACGCCATCGAGTTCACCGTCAAAGTCAGCAACCAGAGCAAGCAATCTCAAGCCGGCACAGTCCGGCTGACATTCGCTGACGCCGCGTCGGAGAAATCCGTCGATGACGCACTCGCCAACCGCGTCACGGAGCAGGCCTTCGACGTACCCGCGAATCAATCACGCAGCTATTCCTGGCGCATCGTCGTGCCGGACGGGATCGGTTTCCTCACCTACAAGGCCGTGGCCGCCACGACGAAGCTCAGTGATGGCGAGGAGGGATTCCTGCCGGTGCTGAGCCGGCGGATCCTTGTGACAGAATCATTGCCTTTGCCCATTCGCGGCAAGTCGACGAAGCAGTTTGAGTTCACGAAGCTGCTGGAGTCCGGCGCGTCCGACACACTTCGCAATCAGTCGTTGACGGTGCAGATGACGTCCCAACCCGCGTGGTATGCGGTGATGGCGTTGCCGTATCTGATGGAGTTTCCGTACGAATGCAGCGAACAGGTCTTCAATCGATTTTACGCCAATGCGCTCGCCCGGCACATAGCGAACTCCGATCCAAAGATTGGCCGCATTTTCGATCTTTGGAAAGCCACGCCGGCGCTCGACAGCCCGCTGGAGAAAAATCAGGAGCTGAAGTCGGTGATGCTCGAAGAAACGCCGTGGCTTCGTGAGGCAAAAAGCGAGAGTCAGGCGCGCAAAAACGTCGGTTTGCTGTTCGATGCTAACCGGCTGGACGGGGAGATGGTGCGGACGCTGCGTAAGCTTTCCGACCAACAACTCGGCGAAGGTCTCTGGCCCTGGTTCCCAGGCGGCCCGCCGAGCGAGTACGTCAGTCTGTACATCACGACCGGCTTCGGCCGGTTGCGACACCTCGGCGTCACCGTTGATATCGACGCTCCCCTCAAGGCGCTCGGCGCGCTCGATACGTGGATGGAACGAAATTACCGGGAGATACTGAAACGACCAAAGCCGGAGAACTACGTTCCGAGCGACACCGACGCGCTCTATCTCTATGCCCGCAGTTTCTTCCTGAAGGATCGGCCGATCGCTAGCGAGCACCGGCAGGCGATCGATTTTTTTCTCAAGCAATCGCGGATGTTCTGGCTCAAGGTCAATTCTCGGCAGAGTCAGGCGCACCTCGCTCTCGCGCTGCAGCGCTTCGGCGACAAACCCGCCGCACAGGCGATCATGAAGTCCTTGAAGGAGCGCAGCGTGAGCAATGATGAACTTGGTATGTTTTGGCGTGATACTGAGCGGAGTTGGTGGTGGTACGACGCGCCGATCGAGACGCAGGCGTTGATGATCGAGGCATTCGCTGAAGTCGCCGACGACGCGCAAGCGGTCGAGGACTGCAAAGTCTGGCTGCTGAAACAAAAACAGACGCAGGACTGGGAAACCACCAAGGCAACCGCCGACGCCATCTACGGCCTCTTGTTGCAAGGCAACAACCTCCTCGCGAGCGACGCGCGCGTAGAGGTTGCGCTGGCGGGCGAGACGATCAAGCCAGAGAAGGTCGAGGCGGGCACGGGTTTCTATGAGAAGACGTTTGCCGGCAGCGAGGTGAAGCCGGCGATGGGTCGCGTGACCGTGAAGAAGGTCGATGACGGTGTCAGTTGGGGCAGCGTGCACTGGCAGTACCTCGAGGATATCGCCAAGGTGACGCCGCATGAAGGCACGCCGTTAAAATTGAAGAAGACGCTCTGGCTGAAGGAGACGACCGAAAAGGGGCAGGTATTGAAGCCGGTGACAGGATCGCTCTCCGTCGGCGATGAATTGGTGGTGCGCATCGAACTGCGCACGGATCGCGACATGGAGTTTGTGCATTTGAAAGACCAGCGTGGCAGTGGCACCGAGCCGGTGAGTGTTTTGAGCCAGTACCGATTCCAGGATGGACTGGGCTACTACGAAACCACACGGGATACGGCCAGCCACTTCTTCATCGATTATCTGCCGAAGGGCGTGTACGTATTTGAATACTCGACACGCGTGCAGCTTCGCGGTCGTTATCAAAGCGGCATCGCTGAGATCCAGTGCATGTACGCGCCGGAGTTCAACAGCCACTCGGAAAGTGTCCTGCTCGAGGTAAAATAGGTGAACCACCCAGTCTGATGAATCCGATCAGAGCTCGGAGCAGTAAATCGACGATGCAGCTGCTGGCGCCCGCGTGAGCCCGAAGCAATAACTTCCGATGAGATCATTCCTACTCTTCGTTGTGGCGACCGCCGCCGTTCTCGGCTCTGAGCTTCCAACCAAGTCGCCGATTAACGTCCGTGATTTCGGCGCGATCGGCGACGGCGCAACGAAGGACACCATCGCTTTTCAGAAAGCGCTCGACACGTGTGCCGTTCACGGCGGCGGAGAGGTCGTTGTGCCCGCAGGAAAATATCTCATCGGCAGCGTGCAGATCGGTTACCGCACCACGCTCCGCCTCGAAAAAGACAGCGTCCTCACCGGAAGTCCTGACCTCGAGGACTACCCGCTCATCGACATTCGGTGGGAAGGCCGCTGGCAGCCTGGCCGTCGTTCCCTGATCTACGCGGCCAACGTCGATCACATTGGTGTCGTCGGTCCTGGCCTCATCGAGGGAAATCCTGCCACGGCCGCCAGTAATCGTCCGCCGCGTGGCACCCTCGTCCTCGAACCGATCAGCTGCAGCGATGTACGCTGGGAAGGATTTTCCGTTCGACAAGCCGGCAATAACTGGGCGACGCATCCGACGTATTGCACCGATGTCGTGATTAAAAACGTCACGATCTACGGTGGGCGCGACGGCATCGACATCGACTCGTGCAAAAATGTCCGTATTGAAAAGTGCGATATCAACACCGGTGACGACTGCATCAGCCTCAAATCCGGCCGCGGGATGGACGGCGCACGCATTGGAAAACCAACCGAGGATGTCCTCATCACCGACTGCACGATGGTCGGACGCCGCTTCGCTTGCGTGGGTATCGGCAGCGAGACCTCCGCCGGCGTCCGCAACGTCCGGATCGAGCACTGCAAATTCACCGCTGCCACCTATGCGATCTATCTTAAAACGCGCATCGGCCGCGCCGGGGTGAACGAGGCGATTTCCGGTGACGATCTTGACATTCGCGGCGGCGGGTTTCTCCGCATCAACCTCACTGTCGGCGGTAACACCAACACGACCGATGATTCCGTACCGGGCCTTATCGGTTATCCCTCGGCCAAGAACATCAGCTTCTCCAACGTCCGCCTGACGAACGCGCGGGTGGTGGCCGAAATTGTGCAGATAGCTCCAGAAAAACCGGTCGAGAATCTGTTGCTGACTCACATCACCGGCACCGCTGCAAGAGGCATTACGATGCGTCACGTGAAGCATGCCGTTTTGCGCAATATTGAAGTCACCGGGCTGAACGGATCCTGGCTGGCCATTGACGATGTGACGGGAACCGGCCTCGACGGTGCGGAAAAATACGTGCCGCCTGCTCCCGCACGGGCGGTCAAATAGTTGAAAACAATCCGAGTCCCAGCGTGCGCTCCTGTGGGCCGAGGACGAACTCGCGCAGAGCGACAGCGCACCGGCGCCGATCTGCGTCGATTAGCGGGCGACTTGATGATGCCGACTCAGAGCCGTTCGATGAATTCGAGAACGGATTTGGCGGTGTTGCTCCAAGAGAACGCGCGACCGCGCGCCAGACTGGCTTCCGAGCGGCGCGCATAACCGTTGATGTCCGCTTCGAGGGCGAGCATCGCGGCGGCGAAGCCGTCGGGGTTTTCCGGGGCAATGTAGCGCGCGGCATCGGCGCCGATCTCAGGCAGACTCCCGCGCAGACTGGCGAGCGCGGGCAAACCTGCGGCCATCGCTTCAGCCAGCGGCAGGCCAAAACCTTCATGCCAGCTTGGAGCAAGCAACGCGAAACTCGTTTCATAAAGCGAGGCGAGTTGATCGTCGGATACATAGCCGAGGAACTGAACGGGGACCCCGCGCTCGGCCAGGGCTGCGATGCGGGCCTGAAGCTCGTCCGATTTCCACCCGCGACCGCCCGCGAAAATCAGCGGTCGTCGCCGGGCTGAGCGATCGAGATAAATTTCGTATGCGTCCAGCACGCAGGTGTGATTTTTGCGTGGTTCGAGGGACCCGACCACCAGCCACGGCGAATTCGGTAACCACGCGCGCGCTGCTTTCGCCGGCGGAAACCGGCTCGCGCCGGTCGACAGCGCATGGGGCCGGCCGGTTTGCTCCAGCCATCCCGGCAACATGAGATTGAACTCGCGACGGGTGGATTCACTCACAAAGAGAAATCCCGCGGCGCGCGAGAGGGCTTGCAGCAGCTCGCGCTGACAGAGCAGGCGGGTGGCGTCCGTGGCAAACTCAGGGTGCATCCAAAAAACAAGGTCGTGGACCGTATAGACCAACTTTGAGTGCGGTAGCTTTGGGGCGTGAAAACTGAATGAGATGACCACGTCGGGTTTACCAGGAAGTGGTTCGCCGGACTCGACCTGCCGCCAGAATTCACGGGCGACCGGTGCAGTCATCGCGCGAAGCGGCGCCGTGACCCGGTCGTCGTTGACCATAGTGCCGCCGGTGGCGTCGTGATTG
Organism: Opitutus sp.; assembly: GCA_036833235.1. Taxonomy (GTDB): domain Bacteria; phylum Verrucomicrobiota; class Verrucomicrobiia; order Opitutales; family Opitutaceae; genus Opitutus. Next base: position 380 of record DAITQE010000301.1, on the reverse strand, counting down.
ATCCAGTCACCAAAATGATGGTACAGCTCAAACGTGTGCCCGCGCGGCAGGCCTTCCGCAATGAGGGCGCGGGACAGCGCGTCGGCATGCCAGGCGCAACCGGCGCGCTCTGCACAAGTCTGGGCAACATCGAGGCCGATTTTCATGTCGACGGATCCTCCCAAACGGAGTCGCCGCAAAGAGGCGCAGAAAGTGCAAAAAAAGCCTGGCCATTCAAGGTGGTGATTGCTTTGAGGAGCGCCGGGCCGAAAGGCTGCACAGCAGATCTCAAATTGGTCTGGGGAGCGCACGCGTCCCGCGTGCCGACTTGGGCGTCCCGCCCGAGCCATCCGAATCGCTCTCGGCGAGACGCCGAGAGCAGGCACGCAGGACGCGTGCGC
>DAITQE010000300.1:4075-5339 GCA_036833235.1 Opitutus sp. | reverse complement strand
GTATTATTCATACACCCTCTCGGACGAAACAGCCTTTCGTTTTGTGACAGACCGGCGGAATTAAGCTGCCAATTGGGGATGGGACTCTGACTTTGAGCGAAGTCTTTCCCTCTGTGAACTCTGTGTCGGAGTTCGGTGCGCTCTGTGGCCCAAAGGTTTTGTTCGCGGTAGTGTGAAATAAGCGCGTCTTCCCACTTTAATCCGACTCCGGCCCCGCAATTCGCTTTTGACGGTCCGCGGCGTTGCACCTACTGCTTAACGTTCAAAGCTTACCGCTCTTCTAATTTATGCCCGCCACGCCCACTATCATTTACACCAAAACTGACGAAGCTCCGGCTCTCGCCACCTATTCCCTGCTGCCGATTATCCAGGCGTTTACGAAGCACTCGGGAATCGCCGTGGAATCCCGCGATATCTCTGTCGCCGCCCGGATTCTCGCCACCTTTTCGGATCTGCTGCCCGCCGAGCAGCGCGTCGCGGACAACCTCGCTGAACTTGGCGCGCTCACCCTCAAGCCCGAGGCGAACATCATCAAGCTGCCCAACATCAGCGCCTCCGTGCCGCAGTTGATCGAAGCCATCACCGAGCTCCAAGCCAAGGGCTACAAGCTCCCAAATTTCCCCGCCGATCCCAAGACCGACGCCGAGAAAGACGCCCGCGCGCGTTACGCGAAGATCCTTGGCTCCGCCGTCAATCCCATCCTTCGCGAGGGCAACTCCGACCGCCGCGCGCCGAAAGCCGTAAAAGAATACGCCCGTAAGCACCCGCATTCCATGGGGGCGTGGTCGCCGACTTCGAAAACTTCCGTCGCCACGATGGGCCACGATGATTTTTTCTCGAACGAGAAGTCCGTCACCGTCCCCGCAGCGACTACCGTGCGCATCGAGTTTGTCCCGGCAACTCCCCCGCCCGGCGCATCACCCGAGGCCATTGCGAAAGCCGCGCAAACCATCGTCCTCAAAGACAAGACTCCACTCAAGGCCGGCGAAATTTTCGACGCCACCTTCATGAACCGGAAGGCTCTTGGCGCCTTCTTCGCGCAACAGATGATCAAAGCCAAAAAGGACGGCGTCCTCTTTTCGCTCCATCTCAAGGCGACGATGATGAAGGTCTCCGATCCGATCATGTTCGGCCTCTGCGTCCGCGTCTTCTTCAAAGACCTTTTCACGAAACACGCCGCCGATCTCGCCTCCCTCGGCGTCGATCTGAACAACGGCTTCGGCGATCTCGTCGAAAAAATCCAAAAACTCCCCGCCGATCAGCG
>DAITQE010000300.1:2857-4065 GCA_036833235.1 Opitutus sp. | reverse complement strand
ATCGAGGCCGACATCAAGGCCGTCTTCGCTGCGCGCCCTGCCGTCGCGATGGTCAACTCCGACAAGGGCATCACCAATCTCCACGTGCCGAGCGATGTCATCGTCGACGCTTCCATGCCCGCGATGATCCGCACCTCCGGCCAGATGTGGAACGCCGCCGGCAAAGGCCAGGACACCCTCTGCGTCATTCCTGACAGTTGCTACGCCGGCGTCTATGCGACCACGATCGACTTCTGCAAAAAGCACGGCGCCTTCGATCCGAAGACCATGGGCAGCGTCCCCAACGTCGGCCTCATGGCACAAGCCGCCGAGGAATACGGCTCGCACAACAAAACATTTGTTGCCCCAGGCAATGGCACCATCCGTGTCGTCGATGTTTCCGAACCCAAAACTCAAAACTCAGAACCCAAAACTTTAATCAGCCACGAGGTCGAGGCCGGCGACATCTGGCGCGCCTGCCAGGCGAAGGACGCTCCGATTCAGGACTGGGTGAAGCTCGCCGTCACCCGTGCCCGCCTTTCGAATACGCCGGCCATCTTCTGGCTCGACGAGAAACGCGCCCACGACGCTCAGATCATCGCGAAGGTAAAAACCTATCTCGCGCAGCACGACACCAAGGGTCTCGACATCAAAATTCTCCCGCCCGCCGCCGCGTGCCTGGCCACGCTCGAACGCCTCAAGGCTGGCCAGGACACGATCAGCGTCACGGGCAACGTGCTCCGCGATTACCTCACTGATCTTTTTCCGATTCTCGAAGTCGGCACGAGCGCGAAGATGCTCTCGATCGTCCCGCTGATGAACGGCGGCGGCCTTTTTGAAACCGGTGCCGGCGGCTCCGCGCCGAAGCACGTCGAGCAATTCCTCCAGGAAAATTATCTGCGCTGGGACAGTCTCGGTGAATTCTTCGCCCTCGCTGCGTCGTTCGAACATCTCAGTCAGACGTTCAAACACGCGAAAGCCAAAGTCCTCGCCGACACCCTCGACGCGGCGACCGCCAAATTCCTCGAGAACGATCGCTCCCCTGGCCGCAAACTCGGCACGATCGACAATCGCGGCAGCCATTTCTATCTCGCGCTTTATTGGGCGCAGGAACTCGCCGGGCAGCACACGGACTCCGAACTCGAGCGCACGTTCATTCCCATCGCCGCCGGACTCGAAGCCGCTGAGGAAACGATTGTGAAGGAACTTCTCGCCGCGCAGGGCAAGCC
>DAITQE010000300.1:0-2847 GCA_036833235.1 Opitutus sp. | reverse complement strand
ACACGCTCATGACCGACCTGCCGCTGGTGCCGGGCAAGCCCATCGACATCGGCGGTTACTATCAGCCGGATGACGCGAAGGCCTCCGCCGCGCTGCGTCCAAGCAAAACCTTGAACGATATTCTGGCGACGCTCTGAGCGAATCTCGCGTCGGAGCGTGTCATGCTTGACTTGGTTCCCAATTTGGGAACCTTGCTGGGGCAGACATGCGCGTCATCTCGCGGAAAACGTTGAAGGATTTTTGGGAGAAGCATGCCGACTCGGAGCAACCGCTCAAAGCCTGGTTTTACGAAACGAAGCACGCCGACTGGAAATCATTCAACGACATCAAAGCCCGCTACCGCTCCGCCGACTCATTGCCCGCCAATCGCGTCATCTTTAACATCAAGGGTAACACCTACCGCCTCATCGTTCGCATCCATTTCAACACCGGTATCGTCTTTATCCGTTTCATCGGCACCCACTCCGCCTACGACAAGATCGACGCCACCACGGTCTAAACCCACTCACGCCATGAAACCCAAAGTCCTCAAAACCGAGCGCGACTACAAATTGGCCCTTGCCCACGTCGAGCGCCTGATGGACCAGCCCTCGACCGACGAAGCCGAACTCGATCTGTGGTCGCTACTCGTGGAAAGCTACGAGGAATCCCATTTCCCCATTGCCGCGCCCGATCCCATCGAGGCGATCCGGTTCCGGCTGGATCAAGCCGGACTGCAATTCGCCGACTTGCTCCCCTACCTCCAAAGTAAGAGCAAGATTTCCGAGGTCATGAACCGAAAGCGTCCGCTCAGCCTGAGCATGATCCGAGCGCTGCATGATGGACTAAAAATCCCGGCCGCCGTTCTCGTTCAGGAGTCAACCGCCTCAGCGACTCGCACGCGGCCAACAAACCTACGGCGTAAGATCCGCCGTCGAGCTCATCGCGTTGCCGCCTGAGAAACAAAAATTCGCGCTGAAAACTTTTCGCTCGCCGCTTGTAGCTTCCCATCGTCGCCGTCCACTTGTCAGGTCGAAGCTTTCCGCGAAGACCCAAGGCAAGCCGATCGACATCGGCGGCGACTACCAACCGGATGACAAGAAAGCGTCCGCCGCGCTGCGCCCGAGCAAAACCTTCAACGACATTCTGGCTACGCTCTGAGGAAGAAGCTTAAACCACTAATTCGCGCTACCATTGCTAGCTGTTATCTTTGCTGGAGCCCTCCGCCCTTTGGATCATGTTTCGGGAATATTTCCATGCCCTCCTCCGACCCGAGCCCCATACCTGCCGACTGGCTCCGTGTTCGTCTCCTGCCGACTGAGCTTGCGACCCACGCTGACCTACTTGTCCGCCTAGACGCATGGAGAAAACGGCAGCAGCCAAGGCAGGAAGCGCGCGGCGCCGACGGGATCCTCGAGATCCATTTTGACGCCACGACCGGTCGCGTCTCCACGTCCGGCCCCATTGAGCCGTCTGAGTCAATCGAACAACTGTTCGTTGATCTCGACGAGTTCTTACGCGGTGGCGAAGCCTCGATCCCGACGTCGTGGCAACCTGGCGATGAACTCTGGCGCTACAGCTCCGGTGACGCCTCGTGGGAGGGCCTCGCAGGCCGTGCTGGATTCGTCTGGCTCCGCGGCGGCCACACCTACCGCGTCTTCTGCACCGCAATGAGCTGAGCAAACCGCGTATGCATTCAGGCGCGACCGAGTTAGTTGAAAAGGCAATGGGGATCGTTTTCGCGCCACACGTAGTTTCGGAATATCGGCAGTCATGCTCGTCGAGTTTCGGGCAGTGTCCCAATACTCCGCCGTTTCCATTCCCGACCTCGGAGGATCAGAGGCTCCTTTGGAATCTCCGATTCGCCTTTTTCGTGGCGGCAGCAAAACTTTTAGAATCTTACGTGGATCAAGTGACATTCTCCAACGAACTGCGCACGTCATTCCAGCGAACCCAAAAAATCGAAGTCCGAATCGGTGATTTCGTCTGCGCGAAGAATGAGTTGGCCGCCGCGAAGGAGCGCTTACGTTTTGGCTGGTGCCTCTTCCATCGCTTTGAAGACAGGCGAATGCTGTTGGCCGACCTGTCGACTGCAGTCTTCATGTTCAAGGCTACCGCAATGCTACAAGTTTATCGTCAGGCCGAGGAACAGACTCCCAGCTTCTTACTGGGGCGAACAGGAATCATCACCGAAACGAGCGACGCACTATCTGTTCCTGTAGTCGTCAGTTTTCTTGGTGAGAAAAGCCGCATGATGAGCGACTACGATTTCCGCCGATATGCCGAACCTGTGTCAGAAGTAATCGCGAGTGCGGCTTATAGTGTCGCCGATTTACTAAAATGAAAAGGCACACGATGGAGGACAGAGTCATGGCTCCCTCCGCCGCCCTATTTCTTCGCGATCGCGGAGTCGTCGATGTCGTCGAAGTAGAGGAGACGCGTAGGGGGTCGGAGACGCGTAGGGGGTCAGCCCCTAACTTTTGTGGTCTGATTGGTTTCTAGAGCGCAAGCCGATCTCTTACCACAAACCTTCGGGGCTTATCCCACCACCCCGTAACCCGTTTCGGACTGCGTGATCTGCGGGATAGATGATCGCCGCTTCGGACAAGCGACGGTCATATGATTCCTAAATTTTCTGCGCGCAGTGACGCGGTGAAATTGTTGTGGGTGTGAGCTTGCTCGCGACTTATCCCAAAAGTGGCGAGCACGCTCGCTCTCACAGCTTCTCTCACGTTTTTACTGCATCCGTTCGCCCGCATCCCTCCCACTTCTCTTTCGTCAATTCTCCTCATGAACCTACCCCTGCCGCTCTCCCGCCTTCTTCCCCTCCTCGCGCTCGCGTTCCCGCTCCGCGCCGCCACCGCCGAC
>DAITQE010000299.1:0-5381 GCA_036833235.1 Opitutus sp. | reverse complement strand
TGCCGGCGGTGCGCGATTTGGTTTTCGCCTGGGAGGAAACGGCTCAGCAAAAACTCGACGAGCAAAAAGAAAAAATGCGCGAGAGCGTGCGTGCGGCCCTGACCAATTGGGCGCGTACTGTCGGCGAAGGCGCGGATTACACAGACAATCTACCGGAGCAATGTCTTCATCCGGTCGGCCACTGGTTCGAAATTCCGAACCTATTGAAAAACGGTACGCTCGCACGTCTGCTCGCCGCGCAGCCGCAGTTGCGAACGCTGATCGCGCACAATATCGACACGCTCGGGGCGTCACCCGATCCAACGCTGCTCGGCTGGTTCCAAGCGAGCGGAGCGACGTTAGGTTGGGAAGTGATTCCAAAGCGCATCGAAGACCACGGTGGTGGCCTCGCGTTGGTGGATGGCCGCATGCGAATTGTCGAAGGACTCGCCTTGCCCCACGAGGAGAACGAATTCGCGCTGACGTATTACAACAGCAACACGTGCTGGATCGATATCGACGGACTGCTCTCCGTGTTCGGACTCACGCGTTCCGATCTCGCGAACGCGGAACGCACCGCTGCCGCTGTTCGCACGCTGGCCAGTCGCCTGCCGACATACGTGACGCTGAAGGATGTCAAGAAGCGTTGGGGCCACGGCCAGGAGGATGTTTATCCTGTCGCGCAATTTGAAAAACTCTGGGGCGACATGACAGCGCTGGCTGAGTGCACGAACGTCTTCGCCGCCGTACCGCGGGCCCGAGGCCAACAGTTGAAAGATCAAGCGCAACTCGACGCCTGGCAGCGCGACGGCTCCGCCGCGTACATCGAGTCGATCTGCGAGTGGTGAGTGCGGACATGCGGCCATTAGGGACACGCGCCCGGACTCGCAGACGCCGTCGCCTCTTTGCCGTTCAACCAGTTGATTCGGCGCGCTGCGATTAACCATCTCCACTTTTTGTTTGGCGTCGTGCCCTTGCGGGTCTTCAACCACCGCAACACATGGCGATGCGGTTTTGCATTCTCGGCAGCGGCAGTTCGGGGAACGCGGCGTTGCTGATCAGCGAAGGCGCCCGGGTGCTGGTGGACGCCGGTTTCTCCGTTCGAAAACTCGCATCACTCCTCGCAGCTGTGGGCGAATCGCTCGATCGCATCGACGCGATTTTTCTGACCCACGAGCATGGCGATCATTCCGGCGGTATCGACGGCCTAAGAAAATTTCCCCACATCCGTCTCTTCGCCAACGCCGCCACCGCCGCCGCAATTCAGACGGGTCTCACGTATCGCCCCGATTGGCAGCTCTTCGAAACCGGCACAACTTTCCGCTTTCGCGATCTCGAGGTCCGCTCGTTCGCCGTGCCGCACGACGCGCAAGAACCCGTCGGCTTCCGCTTCAACACCGGCCACGATGGCGATCTCTTCACACCGCGACGCTCCCTCACGTTTCTCACCGATCTCGGCCATGTCCCGCAGCACATTCGCGAGCACATCCGCGGCTGCAATGTCGTCGTCATCGAATCCAATCACTGCTCCGAACTGCTAAAAGCAGACTTGAAACGCCCTTGGTCCCTCAAGCAACGGATCAGTGGTCGCCACGGGCATTTGTCCAACGAGGCCGCCCGCGCGCTGCTCGCCGAAGTGGCCTGCCCGCAATGGCGGCGTATTTATCTGACGCACCTGTCGCGCGATTGTAATTCGCGCGACGCGGTCGAACGCATGTTCGCCGACTTGCGCGTGACACTGAGCGCCTGCGAATTCTCCATCGTCTGCCAAGGCGAAAGCACTCCAATCTACGAGTGCGTTTGAACCGCCCTGCTCCGCATAAGTAGAGTCGGCCGCCGGAGTCGGCCGCTGCTCGGAGCGTGGGCTATTTGATCACGTCGTCACAACACCAGGTCGGCCAGATTCGCGCCGCGTAGCGTTGCATATCGCCCAGGATCTCTCGAATCAACGGGCTCAACGTTCCTTTCCAAAAGGCCGTGATCTCGATCGGTTCAAACCCTGGCAATTCCAAGACCTTTACCCGCGGGTGTCGGACGATTTCCCCATCGTTCACGCTCAATCCGATCCCGTAACCATTCGCCACATACCGGGTGATGAGGTCGAGCGAGCTCGCTTCCATGTGCATCGGCCATTCGACGTGAAGACGATGCAGACCCTTGCGAAATTGGCGGCTCACGGTTTCGGTCGGCGGCAAACTGATCAATGGATGCTCGACCGAGCCTTGGGCCCACAGCGCAGCTGCTGATTTCACTTTCAACGTCTTCGGAACCAAGAGCACCAGCGGAATGCGCACCAGCCGCAAACAATGAATCCGCGGCGGCGGTTTGCTCTCGAGCGGAGTTATGGCCAGATCAATTTCTTGATCCTGCAAAGCCGCTTCCATCTGAGCTTGGAAGCCCGATCGCAGCGTGATGCGCAACCCAGGATGACTTGTCTGCACCCGCGTCAACAAGTGCGGCAGATGATCGCGCAACACGATTTCTGAAGCGCCGATCCGCAACTGCGGCCCCGAGTGTCGCCGCAGTTGCTTGGCAACGATCTCGAGATTCTCGAAAAACGGCCGGACAAACGCGAAGAGTTCCATGCCCTCGGTTGTCAGTTGAAACGGAGTTCGTTCGAAGAGTTTTTTTCCGAGATCCTGCTCGAGCAGGAGCATCTGACTGCTGACCGCTGGCTGCTGAATGCCGTAAGGCATGCGGCGAACGGCTCGACTAATGCCGCCATGGCGCGCGACATAATAAAAAAGTTCCAGATGGTGGACGTTCATCCGCTGCCATTCGGATAGCTGCATCTTCGAGACCGAGGCAACTGTTCTTCGCGCCGCACCACAAAGACACGGAGGCACAAAGAGCCGAAAGGAACGATATACCTGAATTTCTCCGTGTCTCCGTGTCTCCGTGGTTCAACTCCTTCCGATTCACAGCCGGCAGGAGCATGCGCGCAGAAAAAGTGGCTCGGCTTTTTTCCGAGACTGCGCTCGGAAAAAATGGCTGCGCAGCCACAATGCCCCAATCCGATTTCCTCGTCTCCCGAAGGCGCCGAAGAGAACGAAGATGTGGAAACACGTTCGTTCCCTTCGGTCGACTGACCATTGGTTCAAGCAATAGATCGCATCAGGTTTATCGATTAACGGTCCAACGCGCTAATCGGGTATGCTGGGCTCGCACCCTGCGCTTCCACCGTAACCATGAAATCAAATCGCAACTATTTACTCCTGCTCGCCGGACAATTCCTCGGCGCATTTGGCGACAATTTCCTCCTCGCCGCCATCCTTGGCCCGCTGACGTTCCAACTGCTCTCCGGCCAAATCACCGAACAGCAGGTCAACACCCAGAACGCGCTTTTTAGCGCGGTATTCTTCATCCCTTTTATTTGTCTCGGGCCGCTCGCCGGTTTTCTGAACGACCGGCTGCCAAAGACGTCCGGCCTGCTCTGGGGCAACCTCCTAAAGCTGATGGGAACAGCGTTCGGCTTGTTCGGCGTTTGGCTGCACGCGGGCGATTTTAACGGCAGTCACCTTTGGCAAGTCGGTGGTTACGCCCTCGTCGGTTTCGGCGCCTGCGTTTATTCGCCGGCCAAATACGGCGTGCTCCCCGAAATTCTTCCCGCCGCTCGGCTCGTGAAGGCCAACGGCGCGATCGAGATGCTCACGCTCGTTGCGATTCTCGGCGGCCTCTGGGGCGGCGCCACGCTTTACGATCATACGCGAACGCTCACCGCCTGTTATGCAGTCGCGATCGCCCTCTATGCCGCCGCGCTGTTGTTCAACGCCGCCATGCAACGCACGCCTAATAACCCGGCTGCAAGCTTGCGCCGAAGCATCACGGAATTTGGCGGCAGTCTCCTCGCTCTCGCCCGCCATCCAAGGCTCAGTCGGGTTTTGCTCGGCTGCGGAATGTTCTGGTTCGCGGGCGCCGTGCTTCGCAGCAACCTGCAGGGCTGGGGCCTCACCACGCTGCAAACCGCGGGCGTCGAGAGCATCACCAACCAAAAACTGGCGCTGCTGAAAATCGGCCTGATCGCCGGTATCGTGGCCGGCAGTATGCTCGCCGGCCAGTTTCACAAAGTCGGCGACCTCAGCTGGGCTCGGCGTTACGGTCTATTAATGGCAGCCGGCATCCTGTTGCTCGGGCTGGTGAGCGGACACGCTGGTCTCGCGGTTGCGGTGTGTGCGCTTATTGCGACGGGCCTGTTCGCCGGTCTGCTTCTGATCCCGCTCAATGCCGCACTCCAGCACGAGGGTGATCATACGCGGCTCGGCAAAACCATCGCCGTTCAGAACTTCGTCGACTATTTCTTCATGCTGGTCGGCGCCGGTTTCCTTCAGTTGCTGACTCACTTCAACCTCACGCCTCCCCAAGTGTTCGTGGCATTGGCCGGCAGTCTCATCGTGATGGCCGTCGCGCTACGGCTCTCACGTTCGGCTGTGTCCACGACGACCATCCCGGTTAACGCCACCTCATGAAGGCGATCCTTCGAGCAATCCTTCGACTGTGTTTTGGGTTTCGAGCGTTCAACACGGCGGCCCTGCGAGCTCCCGGTCCGGTCCTGCTCGTGCCCAATCATGTTTCGTGGCTCGACTGGCTTTTCCTCGCCGTCGTGCTCGACGATGACTGGAAGTTCGTCACCTCGAGCACCACTGCGCAAACCAGCGCGCTTCACCGGATGGCGATGCTCAATCGCCGTACATTCCCGGTGAATACAACCTCGCCCTACGCAGTCCGCGAAATGTCGGAATTTCTGGAACGCGGCGGACGCTTGGTTCTTTTTGCCGAGGGCCGCATTACCACGACGGGCGGTCTGATGAAGCTGTTCGAAGGCACCGGCTTTCTCGTTCGGAAAACTCATGCGAAGGTCATCACCTGTTACTTGCGCGGCGCGAATCGACTTCCTTGGGTCAGACATTCCGGCTGGACGCAGTGGTTTCCACGCGTGAGCGCGCATTTCAGCGACGCGCGCGACGCGCCGGACCTTGGCGCGATCTCTCATACGGCGGCGCGCCTGAAGCTCACGACGTGGGTGCGCGACGCGCTGGTCCGCCAACAGTTCGAGACAGAGATGATTCACGGCGCGCCGTCGGTCCTCGCCGCCGTCGCCCAAACCGCGGCTGCGATCCCTGGACGGACAGCCCTCGAAGACATCACACTGGCGCCGCTCACATTTCGTCGGCTCATGATTTCAACCGACGCGCTCGCCGGCGCTTGGAATCGTCATCTTTCTCCAACGCGTAGTGAACGCGTGGGCGTTTTGCTGCCCAATATCAACGCCGTCCCGATCACGCTTCTCAGCCTGTGGGCAAACGGCAAGGTTCCAGCGCTGCTCAATTTCTCGACCGGAATTCCCACGATGCTGCACTGCGTTCGTCTCGCCGGCGTCCAAGAGATCATCACATCCCGCGCGT
>DAITQE010000298.1:0-5384 GCA_036833235.1 Opitutus sp. | reverse complement strand
CGATGTCTGGGGTCCGGGGAGCGCACGCGTCCCACGTGCCAGCTTGGGCGTCCCGCCTAAGCCATCCGAACAGCTCTCGGCGGGACGCCGAGAGCTGCACGCGGGACGCGTGCGCTCCCCGGGACCAACGCAACCGAGCGGGAGCAAGCTTCCGCGTATCGACCCATCACGAATTAAAGAAAACCGGATCACGTCGTCGCTGTTTTTGCGTCACGTTTCGCGCGCACTTCCGGGCGACCCGATGGATTCGTCAAGGCCCAGCTTAGATTCAGATTTGGCGTAACGCGGCACAGACTGTCGAAGCTGAAAGGTTTGATAATGTAATTCGCCGCTCCGAGCCGGCTGCACTCGATGATGTCGCGGTCATGTCGGGAAGCCGAAAGCACGATCACCGGAATCGAGCGCGTGTGCTCGTTCGCCTTGATCCGTTTGAGAACTTCCAAGCCCGACAGTTTTGGCAAATTAAGATCGAGCAAAATCAGCTGCGGCGACTCGGGTTTGCGGCTGGCATAAGGGCCGGTGCAGAAAACGTAGTCGATGGCTTCTGGTCCGTCTCGCGCCACCTTGATCGGATTGTGGAAATTGGCCCGTTTGAACGCCCGCAAGATCAGATCCACGTCCGCAGGATCGTCCTCGATCAACAGCACTTCTCGAAAATCGCCTTGGACCTGCACCTTCGTGAACAACCACTCGATCGGCACCTGTAACGCCGAAGCGAGATTCAACATGCTCCGCAACGTAATGTTACGCCCGCCACGCTCGATGTCCGCAAGGTAGGTCCGATGCATGTTCGCCCGCCAGGCCAGCTCCTCTTGAGTGAGACCCAATTTCTGCCGGTAAGCTCTCACGAGCAGGCCAAGCTTGGACTGATCAGCCCGGTCTTTCTTGTTAGGAAGAGCGTTTCGTTTCGCCACTTGAGGGAACTCTACCATCTTTAACAATAGACTATAAGTGACATTCGACCGTGTCGCCAAGGGCGGAATAAGCGGTTCGCAGACTCACGCTCTCAGATTTATATTTTCAGCACTCAACTGAATTTTATCGCTCCAGTTTTTGTTTGAGCAGCCAGCACACGCTCAACCGCCGCTGCGAGGGTCTCGACCGAATGAGGCTTCAGCAGAACTTCTCGGACGCCGACCGATTGGAAACGCTCCGGAGTCAACGTCGCCGCATAGCCCGTCGTGAGCACAATCGGCAAGTCAGGCCTGATCTCTTGAAGCTCCTTGGCGAGCTCGAGTCCGGTCATCATCGGCATCGTCAAATCAGTGACGACCAAATCGAAGTTCATGATATTGGATTTGAGCGCCAAGAGCGCTTCGTTGGAATCGTAATGGGCTTCGACGACGTAACCCAGCCGCTCGAGGATCTTTTTTCCCATATCAGCGAGTGCTTTCTCATCATCGACGTAGAGAATCCGCTCGCCGTGTCCCCGCGCGATCTGGACGAGCTGCGTCCGCTTCGAAGTCACCGCGCTTCCTCGGAGCGCGGGGAAATACAAATTAAATCGAGTGCCTTCGCCGGGCTGGCTGTAGACCGCGACCGCACCTTCGTGACTTTGCACGATGCCATGAACGACCGCCAATCCGAGCCCGGTTCCTTCACCCGCCGGCTTCGTCGTGAAAAACGGTTCGAAGATGCGCGCCAATGTCGCCTCGTCCATTCCATCTCCAGTATCGGCGACCGAAAGACAAATATAGGAACCCGCCTGGAGCCCTGGGATTCTCATCGCGAAATCCTCGTCGACTTCGAAGTTCTCGAGTCGTACGTCGATCCGGCCTGCACGGTTCTTCATCGCCTGCCATGCGTTTGTACCAAGATTCACGGCGACTTGGTGGATCGACGTCGCATTCGCGAGCACCGGATGAATGTCTTCGTCGTACACCGCGTTGATTTCGACGGTGGACGGAATGGTTGCTCGCAGCAGTTTCAGAGCTTCAGCAACAACCGGCCTCAGCTGCGTCGGAACTCGCACCAGTTCCTCTTGACGGCTGAAAGCCATTATCTGACGCACGAGATCAACGGCCCTGCGCGCGGCCTCTTGCACCGCGTTGAGATGTTCGGACACCCGCGAATCTCCGCCAGCTTCGAGCCGCGCCAGTTCCGAATAGCCGTTGATCGCAGTCAGGATATTATTGAAGTCGTGCGCGATCCCGCCAGCGAGCGTTCCAACCGCTTCCATTCGCTGCGCCTGTCGATATTGTTCTTCGAGCCGCTGTCGCTCGATAAATTGTCCGATCTGAGTTCCCAACGCGGCAAAGATCGCCGGTGTTTCCTTGCCCGGTTGTCGAATTCTCGTGCTGAAAAATTCGACGACGCCGAGCACTTCCGACCGCACCATGAGAGGAAAGCCGACGCCTCCTCCAAGCCCCGCACTCGCCGCCTCCGCGCGCCTTCGGACCGCGTTGTCCCGCGAGACGTCGGAGGTTACCTGCGGTTTGCGCGCCGAAAGGACTCCGCCGGGCAATTCTTCACCTGCCACGAAAACGGAATTGCGCGTCGTCTCGGCGAAGTCCGCAAACGCCGGCGGGGACGCAGTCCAAATCTCGGAACACCGCAGAGACTTCGTCGTTCGATCGAGCATCCACGCCGCACCGAATTCCCAGTCCAGGCCGCGTCCGATAATCTCGAGAATCTTACGCATCGCCGGCTGCACCGGCCCAGCCTCCGCCAGCGCACGCGTGACGGCCTGCTGCAATGCCATCTGCGCCTCCGCTTGTTTTCGCTCGGTAATGTCCTGCGCCGTACCGGTAATGTAAGCGATTTTCCCGGTACCATCCCGCACGGACGTGCTTCGGCCGTGCATCCAGCGCACCGTACCATTCGGTAGTTGTAACTTGAATTCGGTCTGGACGCCCTCCCCTTCGGCTCCAACGCAGAGCTGGGTGCGCTCGAAGTTGTCGCGATCCTCCGGTTGAATCGCGGCCAGAAAATCTTCGCGCGAGACCGCGTGCTCCGAAGGTTCTCGGCCCCAGAGCCGCCACATTTCGGCGGACCACCGGGCCAAACCACTGCCGAGATCGAGTTCCCAGCTGCCCAGTTTCGCGAGACCCTGAGCCGTCAGCAAATTCTTCTCACTTCGCACCAGCGCCGCCTGCTGCAAGCTCAGTAACAACATCACCGCTCCGATCGAGAATCCGATCACGCGGACGCACCAGAGAAACATGATCCAGCGCGGATTGTACGAGTATAGAAATTGGAACGGAGCGGCGATCGCCACTGCACCGTACGGCACCATGAATCCGGCCGCGATTAGTGCGCCGGGCAGCCGCGTTTTTTTCCAAATGGACGCCAACCACACGAGTATCGTGAGCCGCGTCAGCGCCACGGGCACGAACATCACAAAAAGATTGATCGCCACTCCCCTGAAATGCCCATCTGCGATCGATACGCCCCAAGCCGTGTGCAAAGCCATCGGCAAAAAGTACCGGTTGAAGAGGACGAGTGGGATGCCACTCCAGAAGTAAACCGGCGCCAACCACGCCGGCGGGCGTTTACCCGCGAGATCGGCACACGCCGCCAACAAACACCAATTCGCAAAGAAGCAAAGTACGTCGGCCAGCGCGTACCACGCTTCAGTGAAGCCACCGATGCCATTCACTGTCGGCAGCAGAATGACCGCGCGGATCGCCTCGATGCCCCAGCACCAAGCCATGAACTCGGCGAAACGATTCGCTCGTTGCCGGTTCAGGAAAAAAAAGACGCAGCCAAACCCGATGTGGGTCAGCACGATGACGTGGAGATAGGTTGGCTCCATGAACGATCTCGAATCTACCGCGTTAACCTACCCTCCGCACAAAGATGCGTCGCCAAACCGGTTCGAACTTTAAATGGCCTTTCGGAATGCTGACGGACAACTCGCGAGTAAGAAAACACGTGAACAGCTCTATCGGCAGAAATCAGCGTGACCGAAGACCGAGCCCGCTCTTCGTCTTGAAAAAGCTTTCCGGCTCACACTCCGTCGCTTTTGCTGTCCGTTTTCATCCTCCCATGACGTCCGCCGAAATTCGCCAGAGCTTCCTCGACTTCTTTGCCGCGCACGGACACACGATCGTGCCGTCAGCATCGCTCTTGCCGGACTCGCCGGGACTGCTGTTTACCAATGCCGGGATGAATCAGTTCGTGCCGATTTTCCTCGGTGACCGCGCGCCGGACGTATCGAAATGGGCTGGCGCCCGCGCCGCCAAAGATACCCGCGCCGCCGATACGCAGAAATGCATTCGCGCCGGCGGCAAACACAACGACTTGGAGGACGTCGGGTTCGATACGTACCACCATACGATGTTCGAGATGCTCGGAAACTGGTCCTTCGGCGACTACTTCAAAAAGGACTCGCTCACGTGGGGCTGGGAGCTGATCACAGGCGAACCAGAAAAAGGCCGCTGGGGAATGCCTCCGAATCGTCTTTTCGCGACGGTTTATTGTCCGAAAGATGCACTCGCGCATTGGGATGACATTCTTAACTGGATCTGCACGTGCGCAGAAAAACAATCCATCAAATCTTTTGGGCCTACCGATTACCAACATCTATTTTTTGGACCAGAGTCGCCTACGACCAAACTTGGACTAAAAGAGAATCCGGATATTGAGGCTGCTTATTGGTGGGCTGAAATATTCCTTAAGCAAAATCTCGATCCCAAGATCCATATCGTTCCCGGAAACCGGAAGGATAATTTCTGGATGATGGGTGATACGGGTCCATGCGGACCGTGTTCGGAAATTCATTTCAATCTGCTGCCTGCTGACGACGAGGCCGAAGGTCGCAAGCTCGTCAACTTGGGTTCGCCACGCTGCATCGAGATCTGGAATCACGTTTTCATTCAGTTCAACGCCAACGCGGATGGCACCTTTTCGCCGCTCGCGGCGAAGCACGTGGACACGGGCATGGGCTTCGAACGCGTCGCGGGAATTTACGCGACCACGAAAGGCTTCAAGGACTTCACGCGCGATCCGTCCAACTATAACGCGGATCTCTTCGCCCCGCTCTTTGCGAAAATCGCCGAACTCTCCGGCAAGGTTTACAACGGCACCGTTCCGATCCGGCGTGAGGGATTGGGCGAGCAGGAAAACATCGACATCGCTTTCCGCGTGCTCGCCGACCACGCGCGCTGCGTCTCGTGCGCAATCGCGGACGGGATTCTTCCCTCGAACGAAGGTCGCAATTACGTCATCCGCCGAATCCTGCGTCGCGGAATTCTCTACGGCACGAAAATCGGCCTGAAAGTCGGCGACTTCTCTCAACTTGTTGCTCCAGTGGTGGAGAGCCTCGGCGAAGTCTTCCCGGAACTTGCGCACCAGCAGGACATGATACGTCGCGTGATTCGCGGCGAAGAAGAATCGTTTGGACGGACTTTGGATCGCGGACTTGAGCAGTTTAATCTGCACAC
>DAITQE010000297.1:0-5388 GCA_036833235.1 Opitutus sp. | reverse complement strand
GGGGTGGTCTCCGTCGACCGCGCGCTCGCCGCGCCACGTTGCGCGACAAGCGCGCAACCTATATTACGAACTCCATGCAGCACGGTTCTCCTGAGCCGTGAATCCGGATGACGGGTCGGGAGATCCGTGCTACTGGAAGGTAGGTCCTTTATCCACTCGCGCACGCTCGTGGCTACAACGGCGAATCGCTTCTCCCTGCAGCTTTATTTTTTTCACGAAAAAACCCGCGTCGCGATGACTCGCGAGCGCGGGTTGAGAGAAGCGGACGTTATTGCTTACGCCCGACCAGCTTTGGCAGCTTTTTGGCGCGCTGCGTTATTCAAGATCCGCTTACGAAGACGCAGACTCTTCGGCGTGACCTCAACGAGCTCATCCGATGCGATGTATTCGATCGCGCGCTCGAGCGAGAGCTTCGAGGCTGGCGTGAGGCCGGTGGCGACGCCGGAACCTTGCGACCGGAAATTCGTGAGCGCTTTTTCGCGAACGGCGTTACACGCGATGTCTTCGTTGCGAGGATTCTCGCCGACGATCATTCCTTCGTAAACCTGCTCGCCAGGACCGACGAAAAGCTTGCCGCGTTCCTGCACCATCACGAGAGCGTAGGCGGTCGTCTCGCCGGCTTCGGTTGCGATGAGCGTGCCGGTGATGCGGGTGAGCACTTCGCCCGCGTATGGGCCGTATTCCTTGAAGAGATGACTCAAAACGCCGCGACCGCTGGTGGCGTTGACGACATCGATTTCCATGCCGATGAGGCCGCGCGTCGTGATCGTTGCTTCGATCATCGTGGAATGCGGGAGCTTCTCCATGTTTGTCAGCTGGCCTTTGCGGTTGGCGAGATTCTGCATGATCGAGCCAACGCATTCGTCGGGAACTTCGATCCAGACGGTTTCGTACGGCTCCTGACGCTGCCCATCGACGACTTTTTCGATCACCGTGGGACGCGACACGAGGAGTTCGAAACCTTCACGGCGCATCGTTTCGACGAGCACCGCAACCTGCATGGCGCCGCGGGCTTTGACATTGAAGATGCCGGCTTTTTCAGAGTCCTCGATGTAGATCGAGACGTTCGTCTTCAGTTCGCGCATGAGCCGCTCACGGAGCTGGCGCGAGGTGACGAGTTTGCCTTCCTGACCAACGAGCGGACCGTCGTTGACGCAGAACTGCATCTCGAGGGTCGGCGGGTCGATTTGAGTGAAGGGGAGAGCGTGCGCTGTTTCGCTGGCCGCAATCGTATCGCCAATATCGATATCCTCGAATCCCGACAGGCCGACGATATTACCGGCGACACCTGAAGCGGTTTCCACGGTGCCAAGTCCGGAATATTCGAATACGCGCGTGATTTTGCCGCGAACGCGTTTGCTGTCGGAGTGACGAATGGCGAACACCGGATCGCCGACCGAAACATGACCGCCGAGAACTTTGCCGATCGCGATACGGCCAACGTAGTCGCTCCAATCGATGTTGGAGACGAGCATGTGAAATGGCTCCTCAGGCTTCGCGAAGGGCGGCGGAATGTGGTCAAGGATCGTCTGGAACAGCGGGGACATATTCTCCCGTTTGTCGTCCAGATGCATCATCATGTAGCCGTCGCGACCTGAACCGTAAACGACCGGAGCATCAAACTGCTCTTCGGTGGCGTTTAGCTCCATCAGGAGCTCCAGAACCTTGTCGTACATCTTCGCCGGCTCGGCGTTCTCGCGGTCGATCTTATTGATGACCAAGACGACCTTCAGACCGTGAGCCAACGCCTTGCGGAGGACGAAACGGGTTTGGGCCTGCGGGCCGTCATAGGCATCGACGACGAGCAGCACGCCATCAACCATGCGGAGCGCGCGTTCAACTTCTCCGCCGAAGTCGGCGTGTCCAGGCGTGTCGACAATGTTGATGATCTTGTCCTTCCAGTGAACGGACGTGTTCTTGGCCTTGATCGTGATGCCCTTTTCCTTTTCGAGGTCCATGGAATCCATGGCGCGTTCCTCGACCTGCTGGTTGGCGCGGAAGACTCCGCCTTCCTTGAGCAATTTATCTACGAGCGTGGTTTTGCCATGGTCGACGTGGGCAATAATGGCGATATTTCGGATGTTCTGGTTCATTCTCGGATGCGGTCTGTCTTTGGAAAAACCGAAGAACGTGCAGCCCGCGCCCACCGAAAGCAAGGCCGAAGCCGCGCGCGACCGCGACTGCATTTCGAGCGCAGAAATTGGCTTTTCCCTGCGGACTATCTCAGCGCGATTTCGGCTCAACCGGAGATTGGCGGTTCGCCGAACCTCGACACAATTAATCAGTCGTCGCTCCAGCCCGGAGCCGCTGCCCGTGGTCAGCGCGGTCAGGCTGACCGCGCTACGTCGTGCACCGCGACATTTTGAATCACCGGAAAGTAGCAGGTGAAGCAAGTGCCGGCACCCACGGCGGTTTCAACTTTGATAAAGCCTTCATGCCGTCGCACGAGCCGCATCACGGTGGCCAATCCCAGACCTGTACCGCGCTCCGGCGGTTTGGTAGTGAAGAACGGATCGAACAGCCGGGCCCGCACTTCTGGAGGCATGCCGATGCCGGTGTCGCGCACGCTGAGGGTTACGAAATCTCCGGGCCTAGCCGTTGGACCGATGCTACGAGCCGAATCGACCGTGAGTTCGATCTGTTTGGTCTCGAGATGCAACCTTCCGCCGTCCGGCATGGCATCGCGCGCGTTCACGCAAAAATTCATCAGGATCTGATGCAGCTGATTCGAATCAGCCATGATGTCTGGCAACTCCAGCATGGCGTTGACCGAAACATCGATCCGTTTGCCAAGGACGTCGCTAATGATCGCGGACGTTTCCAACAGGAGCAAAGCGGTGCTCGTCGGAGCCAGTTCGTTGTCGGCCCCTCGCGCGAACATCAGAATCTGTCGCAACAATCCGGCGCCACGACGCACGCTTTTTTCGATGTTCCTGATGTAGTCCTCCTGCTTCGCCGGTTCGGCGCCTTCGATCAGGATGGCATTTCCACTGATCGCGGTGAGGATGTTATTCACGTCATGGACGATTCCGCCGGCCAGCTCGCCGAGCAGTTCGATGCGTTGTGAACGTAGCAATTGAGTTTCTAGCTGCTTTTTCTCGGTGATATCGCGCACGTTGAAAGCGAGCACGACATCTTTGCGTCCCGGCAGTCGTCCGACTGTCACCTCCACAATCGTCCCGTTTTGTCGCGGGTGCTGCAGCTGTGTTTCGAACGGTCCGAGTCGCCGTCCGACGTGCGTCAACGTGGCGAGTTGTTTGCGCAATTCTCTCGCTTCCTTCACGTCAAAAAAATCAAAGAGGGTGAGGCCATCATCCTCGGCAGCGCTGGCCAACACCATTGACTGAAACGCCGGGTTGCTGAGCAGCACCCGCCCGTTGTCGTCGGTCAGCACGATGCCGTCGGGAGAATACGCCACGGCGGTTTCGAAACGCGCGCGTTCGTCGAAGAGCTGTCGAAAGCGGTTGAGCCGTGTGATCGTTCTGAGTCGCGTGCGTAGTTCGACCGAGTCGAAGGGTTTGCTCAGGAAGTCGTCCGCTCCGGCTTCCAAGCCTTGCAGCTTGGACTCTCGATCATCGAGTGCGGTGAGCAAAAGAATCGGCACGTGATGCAACGTCTCGTCGGCGCGCAAGCGGCGGCACACTTCAAAGCCGTCCAAGTCCGGCATCATGACGTCAAGCAGGACGACGTCGGGCCGAATTTCATGAGCCAGGACCAAGGCTTGCGCACCATGTTCGGCGAGGACGACGGTGTAGTTTTCCCCGGTGAGAAGATTGCTGAGAAGCTGGCGTCCCTTGGCGTCGTCATCGACGACGAGAATGGTGCTGGTGCGAGCTGAGCTCATGTTAAAAGCGGGCGGGCGTTGGTCGAAGCGCGTGAGGCGGGAAGCAGTCGGACGATGGCCGCCGCGAGTTCTTCGAGATTGATGGGCTTGCTCAAATAAGCGCTCGCACCGGCCGCCATGCAGCGAGCTCGATCGTCGGCCAGCGCACTGGCGGTCACACAGATAATTGGAATATGCCTGGTCAGCGGATCCCGTGTAATCTGACGGCTGGCTTCCAGCCCGTCCATCTCGGGCATTTGCACGTCCATCAGAATTATATCCGGCAAGTGGGCGCGTGCACGAGCGATCGCCTCGATTCCATTGAGCGCCAGCACGGTGCGACAACCGCGTACCTGGGCGAAGTTTTCGATCAGTGCAATGTTCGCCGCGTTGTCCTCCGCCAGCAAGACGAGAGGCGAGCCATCGATCAGTGTTCTCCCTGGATTCGAGCGAACGGCGGGAGGTCCGCCATTGACCGGCGCGCGCGGCGCGGGATTCGCAGCAGTTTCTGGAGTGATCGCCAGGGTGACGCTGAAGCGACTTCCTTCGTTTGGCATGCTCTCGACCTTGATCGAGCCGCCGTGCATGTGGACCATGCGATTGACCAACGCGAGCCCAAGTCCCGTGCCGTTGTAGCGTCGGGACAGCGCACTATCGATTTGGACAAACGGCTTGAAGAGTTTCGCGAGATTTTCCGGGCTGATACCGATGCCGGTATCCCACACGGTGAAGACGACTGCCGGCGGCGATTCAGTCTGCGTGACGATGATTCCGCCGCTACCTCCATCAGGCGTGAACTTGGCGGCGTTGGACAACAGATTCACCATAATCTGCTTCATCCGCCGCGGATCAGCCAGGACGCTGTCCTCGGTTTGGTGATACTCTGCGGTGAAGTGCAGATTCTTTTTCAGCGCGATCTGAGCCACCATGCGCAGACTGCTCTGGCACAGATCGCGAATGCTCACCGGCTGGAGTTCCAGCTGCAGTTTGCCGGCTTCGATCTTCGAAAGGTCCAGGATGTCATTGATGAGTGACAAGAGATGCCGCCCGCTTTCTTCGATGCTCCGCACGCACTCAACCTGGCGTTCGTTCAAGTCGCCGAGTTTCTGGTCATTCAGTAGTTCGCTCATTCCGAGGATTACGTTTAACGGCGTCCGCAATTCGTGGCTCATGCTGGCCAGAAAATCGCTCTTGGCTTGATTGGCCGACTCGGCCGCGGCCTGCGCCTCCTGTAGTTCCGCCGTGCGTTCAATGACTTTGATATCGAGATATTCGAGCAACGTGCGCTGCTGCGCGTTGGCTTCCTCGCGTTCACGGATGGACTGCCGCAGACTTACGGCCGCAGCATGAACATCGCGGCTGAGTTGGACGATCTCGATGGGCGCGCCGTCAGTTTCAAGCGGAGGCAGCACAGCAGCATCGTCCGCCGCTTCGTGAGTCGCTTTGCGCAGGCGGTTGAGCGGATGCGTAAGCACGTTGGCCGTCACGCGTGCCAGAACCAGCGAAACGACGATCGCTGCTGCGGTGCAGCCTAGCGTTATCAGCAGATAGGCGTGGTCGTTAAG
>DAITQE010000296.1:0-5402 GCA_036833235.1 Opitutus sp. | reverse complement strand
TTGAAAAGAACAGGAGGAGTCGGTTTTGCGCTTCCTGAGACACTATCTCAATTAGCACTTGACGCCATGATTTTGATAAGACTGCGTCTCAGTCTCTCAAAGAGACCCTCTTTTCTGCCAATGAAAAACACCGACCCAGTCCTCCCTTCCAAAATTAACCTATGTGCCTGCCTGGCCGGCGCTCTCCTCGCCATGGCCGCCTTCCCCGCCACGGGACACGCCGACGAAAATTACTTCGGTTACACCTACGGCTCCGAAACCCTGCCGAAAGGTCACTGGGAAATCTACGAATGGGCGACGTCTCGCACCGGTAAGGTTGACGGCACTTACCGTGCCCTCGATCTCCAGACGGAAATCGAGCATGGCTTTACCGACCGTCTGCAGGGCTCGTTTTATATCAACGCCGTCAAACACGACATTTCCAACGTCAGCGATTTCAGCGACCGCGATCAGTTTCGCTTCAACGGCGTTCAGGGCTCCCTAAAATACAGCCTCAAGAGTCCCTACAAAGACGGCTACGGTCTGGCCGTTTATCTCGAACCCGGGTACAAGCGTTACAGCGCCACGAGCGGTGATCGCGAGGACGCTTTTTTCCTCGAGCCAAAGGTGATCGTGCAGAAAAACTTCCTGGAAGGCGCGATGATCTGGGCCGCAAATTTCAGCGGTGAATTCGAGCGCGCGCACAATCTCGACGAGCAGGAAGGGGAAAGTGAACTAGAACTTCAGTTCAGCACCGGTCTGAGTTATCGCTTCGCACCGAATTGGTTCGTCGGAGTCGAGGCGCTCGCGACCTCAGCCTTCGAGCACATGCACCTCGACGAGCTTGGCGAGTACGGCATTTTCGCGGGTCCCAACCTGCATTACGCGAACCGTAAGTGGTGGGCCACGCTCACCGTTTTGCCCCAGCTCAGCGGCTGGCCCGGGACAGTGGGGAATCGCGATCTCGAGCATTTCGAGAAACTGCAGGTCCGCCTCAAAGTCGGCGTGAATTTCTAGTCCTTTTTATTCACCGACCGTGAAGAGCACATCACACTTTTCAACTCTCACCAACCTGCGTGCCGTCCTCGGCCTCGCGCTCCTTGCACTTGGGACTTTCGCTGGCACGGCCCGCGCCAGCGAGCATCTCTTGGGCTACGTTAAAGGCGCTGAACCGCTGCCAAAAGGCGCGCAGGAATTTTATCAGTTCGCCACGTCGCGCGACGACAAAGGCCAGGGCACTTACCACGCCGTTGACTACAAAACCGAGTATGAATTCGGCGCCACCAACCGGCTGACTCTGGCCGCCGCTTTCAAATCGATCTCTCTGAAAACCAGCGGACTCGTCATCGACGGTTATCTGCCAAAGGACAACAAATTCGGCCTGAAAGCATCGGGCGTCGAGTTGGAGGCGCTCTATAATTTTGTCAGCCCGGCGAAGGACGGCATCGGCGTCTCGACGTCCTTCGGGCTCAGCTACGATCGAATCGACAAACACTCGGGGCAGCGTAAAGACCAGATCTCGGGCGAGCTGGAATTGCTGCTGCAAAAATTTCTGCTCGATGGCCAGTTGGTCTGGCTCGGCAACGTCGGCATGGAAACGACCTATGCCAACCGCGCCGCCATCGCCGATCTGCCCGCAGATTTCGATTGGCCCACCGACCCGGAAATGGAAATCGAGCTGAAGGCCGGCACCGGCCTCTCCTACCGATTCGCCCCCCGTTGGTCTGTTGGCGCGGAAGCACTCTACGAAACGGAATTCGAAACCGAGGTCGGCCAGGAGCGCTGGTCCTGGTTCGCCGGCCCTAGCCTGCACTACGCCGGCCAGCGTTGGTGGACCACGCTCACGTACGTCCGTCAACTCGCAGGCGGCGGTGAATTCTACGAAGGCCAGACCGACACCAGCCTGCACCTCATCGAAAAAACCAAGTCCGAAGTCCGCCTGAAGATCGCCCTCAACTTCTGATCCTCTCTGTCATGACTCGCACCTCCCGCTTGATTTGTTTTGCGTTGCCCACCGCCCTCGTTGCCAGCACGTCCGGTTACGCTGTCACTTACCTCACGGCGGAACAGGCGCAGGAGGCGCTATGGCCGGGGATGAAACTCACCGAGATCACCGTGAAGCTTACGCCCGAGCAACGGAAGGCCGTCCAGAAAACTGCCCATGTTCGCGTGCGCCAGCCCGAGTTCAAGGCCTGGCGCACTCCGACCGGCGGGTGGTTTTTGGTCGATCAAGTCATCGGCAAACACGAGTTCATCACTTACGCGGTCGCCCTCACCGCCGAGGGCGCGGTCGCCGGGCTTGAGATTCTCGACTACCGCGAAACCTATGGCGGAGAGGTCCGCAACGAGAAGTGGCGCGCGCAGTTCGCCGGCAAGACCGCCGTCGCGCCTCTCAAACTCGATCACGATATCAAGAATATCTCCGGCGCCACCCTCTCTTGCCGCAATCTCACTGACGGAGTAAAACGCCTCCTGGTCACGTATGACCTTGTGCTCAGAAAAATCTCCTGAGTTGCGCCGCTGCCGCCCGCTCCTTGGCACGTTCGTGGAAATCACCGCGCGCGGAGCAGCGTCCGGCGTGCTGGCCACGGGGGTCGACGCCGCTTTTGCGGCCCTCGTGCGCGTCCAGTCGTTGCTCTCGTATCACGAGCCATCGAGTGAACTCTCGCGCCT
Organism: Opitutus sp.; assembly: GCA_036833235.1. Taxonomy (GTDB): domain Bacteria; phylum Verrucomicrobiota; class Verrucomicrobiia; order Opitutales; family Opitutaceae; genus Opitutus. The sequence goes on along the minus strand of DAITQE010000296.1, from coordinate 2,750 downwards.
GAATCGCGAAGCCGCACGTGGTCCCGTTCGCGTAGATGATTGGACGTTCCGAGTGCTCGCGCTCGCGCAACGCATTCACTCCGCAAGCGACGGCTGCTTTGATCCGGTCGTGGCACCGTTGTTGGAACGCGCCGGCTACCTGCCACGTCCAGCCGGTGCGCCACGCGTGTCGTCCCACGCCCGTTTCTCTGACGTTATTTTATCCTCGGACAACCGCGTGCGATTCGCGCGTCCGCTGCGCCTCGACCTCGGAGGTATCGCCAAAGGCTTCGCCGTCGATCGCGCGATCGATGCTCTGCGCTCCGCCGGCGTGATAGCCGCGATCGTGAACGCCGGAGGCGACCTGCGCGCGTTTGGCGATAGTGCATGGCCGATGGTGGTGCGCGACCCCGTATCACCCGGCCGGCTACACGCGCTCGCGACATTGCGCGAGGGAGCCCTTGCCACCAGCGCCGTTTATTTTTCACGTCGTCGCACGAAGGCTCACGGCTGGACCTCCGCCATCGTAGATCCGCGTTCGCGCCGCCCGTGGCTCGCGCGCGCGAGCGTTACGGTTCGCGCGTCCGACGCCGCCACCGCCGACGCACTCACCAAGGTTCTTGCCTTGCACGGGCCGGTGCGCACGCGAACTCTCCTCGAAACGTTCGATGCCGAAGGTTGGTGGTTGGCGGCCAACGGTCGGATTCAGTCCACGCGGGAATCGCCATGCGCCGCTGCCTGAGTCTCTCCCGCGGTCGTCGCTTCTGGATCTACGCCGCGGTCGCGGTCCTGACGTTGAGCGGCGCAGCGTGGCTTATTTGTCAGCAGTGGTTGCGCGTCGAAAGCGAGTTCGGATCGATGCCCCATCCGAGCGCGCCCTGGTGGCTGCGCCTGCACGGTGCGGCGGCCATGCTCTTCCTCGTCCTGCTTGGCACACTGCTCCGCGATCATGTGCGGGCCGGGTGGCGCGCCCACCGCAATCGCTTCAGCGGCGCTGGCCTGTTCGGCGTCTGCTTGTGGCTCACACTCACCGGCTACGGACTCTACTACGTTGGAGGCGAGTCGCTGCGCACGTGGCTTTCACGGCTGCATTGGGTGCCTGGTCTCCTCTGGCCAATCGCACTCGTTGTTCACATCTATCTCGGCCATAGAACAAGAGCCGTGAAGTAACGTTTCTCTCCAAATCAACCACGGCATGTGCCACAGCCCACCAAACTCGATTTAAGGAAAGAATGGCCACAAGAAGCACAAATATTCAGGTGATAGGATAGCGGGTGCGCGCGACTCCATTGTCTCAACAGGTGCGATGGGGCTTTCCGCCACCAACAATATCACAGCGCCGACAGGGCCAAAACCGCCTTTGCACATGCAAGCGGATTCCTATAGGCCTCGCTCAGTCACCATGGCTGATGAAGAGCCCACCCGATCCGAATTTACCCGCCTGTATCAGGCGACATTAGCGCCGCTGCGCCGCTATTTGACGCGCTTCCTCGGAGATGCAAACGAAGCCCAAGACGTCGCGCACGACGCCTATGTCCGAATCTATCCGGCCGAGGGCAAGCGCCCGGCCGAAAATCCCCAGGCGCTCCTCTACACCACCGCTCGCAATCTCGCCATCAATCGGCTGCGTCGCCGCAAAGTCGCGCCCTTTCATCCCGACAATTTCGAACCAGATTTGGCCACCTCCCCCTCACCCGGCGTCGTGCAACAAGTGATCGCGCGCCAGGAATTGGATCAGCTCGAACGAGCCATCGCCGATCTTCCGGAGGGCTGCCGCGCCGTGCTGCTCTTGCGCAAAGTGGAATTACTTTCTCATCAGGAAATCGCCGACCGGCTCGGCATCGCCATCAGTACAGTCGAAAAACAACACGCCCGCGCGCTCCGGCTGCTCCGCGCTTCCCTCCCTTCTCGCCTCGAAAATCTTCCCCCCACAGACCCGCCGACCCCAGGAAAGGAGATCGGTTTATGAGTTCCTCACCTTCACATTTCGATCCCAAGACCGACGAGCAGGCTTCTCTCTGGGCGGCTCGTCTCGACGGTTCCGTGCTCTCCGCCACCGATCGCATCGCCCTCGATGCGTGGCTCGCCGAGCACCCGTCGCACCGCCAGCAGCTCTCACACTACTGCCAGTTCTCCGCCGATCTCGAACAACAACTTCCTATGCTCGTCGAATCCGGCGCCGTGCAGATGCCGGCGCCAACTCCGCGCACGCGGAAATGGCCCGTTTTCAAACTCATGATTGGCTCTTCTCTCGCCGCCGCAGCCGTTCTCGCGTTCACCTTCTGGCCTTCACAAACGCCCACGCAGTTTGAGAGCCTCGCCACGCCGGTCGGCCAGCGCCAGTCCATCACTCTCGCCGACGGTTCGCGGGTCGAGCTCAACGCGCGCACCGCCTTGCAAATTGACATCACCCGCACGGATCGGCGCGTGCGCCTCGCCGATGGCGAAGCGTTCTTCTCCGTGAGCAAAGACGCCACGCGGCCTTTTATTATTGAAACGCCTTCCGGTTCCGTTCGCGTGACTGGAACCGTTTTTGATGTTCGCGCGGAGAGTGCAGCCAACCTCGAGGTGACCGTCGTCGAGGGCTCAGTCCAAGTGCGACCGGGCGTCCTTTCCGATGATAAAACCCCGGTGCAGCTCCGTCCCAACGACAAGCTTTCCGCCAGCAAGAGCGGCGTCTCCGTGCGGTCTCTCTCCGCCAAGGAATTGACCGACGCGCTCGCGTGGCGCCACGGCCAAATCGTATTCGCCGGGTTACCACTGCGCGAGGC
>DAITQE010000295.1:1597-5409 GCA_036833235.1 Opitutus sp. | reverse complement strand
AACGCTGCGTTCGCCGTCCCGCTGCTCCCGCAGCGGGCTATGTTGGGGGGTAGCTCCGTGCGGAAGCGCAGGGAGTTTTGAATTTTCGTCAGCGGTTTCAACACGGGTCTGTCCAAGCTGCGCGTCGGAGATGAGGTCGTAGCTGTAGCCTTTCGCGGTGAGTGCCATCATGAGCTGGCCCGTGCGGGACGCTTCGAGCCACGCGGCGTGAACGGTGAGCTGAAGTTGAAGACCATTGGGATTGTGCCAGAGGTCGTCGGCGGGCCAGTACACCAGAAGATCATTATCGGAGGTGCCGGCCTGGAGGAGCGACTGGGCGCGCGTTATGTAGGCATTCAGGCCGTCACCGAAATCGCGCCAGAGAGGATTGCGGGTGTTGAACTGGGTCGAGGCGTAGAAGAGCCAGCCGGGCCACGGGGCGTCGTCGGGCGAGTAGGCATCGCCGTGATAATATACGTGGTTGATGCCGGCGAGGAAGAGTTGATCGAGCTCCGGCTTCATCTCGGACGGCGATCCGTGGAAATGCTCGCGCAGCCAGGTAAACGTCTCGGATGAGGCGAGCGGTTTTCCCATCACGTGCGCAGCAGACGAGGCGAAGCGATGAATGATCGGCGGATGACCGGGTCTGCCGACTTCGGTGGCTTCGTGGCGGAAACCGGGAATGGGAAACGACATCGAACCAAAGATTTCCGTCTCGGGAATGTCGGCGGCGGCGTAGAGATCGAGCAGGTTGCCGGGCGAACCGTGGGCCTGATTGCGGGCGGTTTCGCCGTGAGCGTGGGCCCAGTCGACCCACGTGCGGATGTAGTCGAGATGAAGCGCGCTGAGGGTGGTGCGGTAGTCGGCCTTGATGCGCGCAACCGTGTCGGGGTCGCCTTGACCGTTGAGTTCGGCGGCGTGATCGCGGAGATCGTAACCGTGGAGCGCGAGGAATTTTTCCGGCAGCTCGGTGGCCCAGTTGGCTTGGTATTCGAACGAGTCGTGGAACTGGGAATGAATCGTGCCGGGCGGCAGCGTCGCGAGCGCTGCAGTGAACGGTGCGAGGTAGTGCGTCATCGCGGCGGCGGAGTAGGGGTTGAGCACGAGGCCCTCGCCGCCGGGTGCGGAGCGTTTCACTTTAAAATTTGTGGGGACCGGCGCGATTTTGCCGTTGGCGTCGAAAGCGATCTTCAGCTCGGCGTCGGCGGGCGTGACCTGTGGGCCGCCGAACGGCCAGCCGGTGCCGGTCGCCATATCGACACCGAGATGGAGGCGTTTCGCCTCGGCGCCGACGTGCGCGAGCATTTCGAGATAGCGCGGTGAAAGAAAGGGGATGAACCGGTCTTCGTAGCCCTTCGCGCCGTAGATGGGCGTGATCTCGACGCCGCCGAAACCGGCTGCGGCGATGGCTTCGAGTTCGCGGGTGAGGTTGCGTTGGTCGACGGCGCTGCCGAGCCACCACCAGCGTGTCCACGGCTTCATTTCGCGATGGACCTCCGGCCATGTCAGATCTGACGAGCTTTCCGGTGTCGTGGCCGAGATCCCGGGTGTGGCGACGAGGCAAAGCAAAACGACGAGACGACGGAGCATGGTGAGCGGGGTAAACGAGCGAAGGGAGGCGGGCGGGCGCGCTGCGCGCATTCGAGCAGGAGCGAAGCGTTGCCGGAATCGTGATGACGGCAACGTGACGTTCGTCGGACCGTCCAACTCAATGCGAATTCGTTTTCCAGCGAGGCGAGGCCTCAGACCTTTTTAAGCACGGATGAACACGGATGGACACAGATGAGTCGCCGTCAGAATCTGTGTTTATCGGTGTTCATCCGTGGTTGAATTTGGTTTGGGAAACAGGCGCTTTGGCGGATCGGCGTAGGTGGCGCGCTTGTCGCGCAACTCACCGCAGGCGAACGAACGTTGCGCGGCAAGCGCGCCACCTACCTCCGCATAGTCGCGGGAATAGGTGTTTTCTCTCGCTCACTCGGTTCCGCCGCGGAGCCATTTCGGAGCGGCGGCAAACCACAGTACTGTTCCAACCACCATGGTGAGCTTCATGGTGCTATCGCTGACAAGACCAGCCGCAAACAGCGCCGCCGGTCCGACAGTCAGGAGGAGCCCGAGGAGGGCAACGATGCGAGCGACGTTCATGTGGCAGCGGGTTGGGGTTGGCGGAGCAGAACTTTCGAGAATACAATGTACAGAATACCGCACGTGATCCAGACGGGGATGGTCATATAGGAGGCGAAGATATCGTACGTGCGATAGAGATAGAAAAAGAGTGCGACCGGCAGCACCCACGCGAGCAAGGCCGCGACGTTGAAGGAAGATCGAGCTCGCTCCGCCCAGTTCATCGTGAGGCCGAGGCGACGCGCGAAGTAGTGATCGACGACGATGATCGCGCCGACCGGCGCGAGGACGGTCCCGTAGATGCCAACAAAATCGAGCAGCTTCATCGCGATGGCGGGGAAAAGGCCGGCGACGGTGGCGATGAGGCCGGCAATGATTGTGCCGGTGTTACGGGAGATGGACGGCATCACGCCTTGAAAGGCGAGACCGGCGCGGTAGATCGTCGGATTGGCGGTGGTCCAGCCGGCGATGATCACACAGGCGAGGCCGGCCCAACCCGTGGCGGCAAAGACCATGGGGCCAGGAGCGTTTGAAGCCGCGTTGCCCCGCTGCTGGAGTTCGAGTGCGAAAAGCAACGAGGCGGAAATCCACGCGATGTAATGGCCGAGGAACATGCCGGCGCTGGCCGCCCAGCCGTACGAAGGTTTGCGCGCATAGCGTAAGATCGACAGGTCGGACATGCCGAGATGCATCGCTGCGTTGCACAACCACGCGAAGAGCACGATGCCGACGAATCCGATGCTCGGCTTTCCGCCGAGCGCGACCCCGGTCCAGATTTTGGATACATCGAGCGATTGCAGCTTGGGCAGAACCGACAGACCGCAGGCAACGAACACCAGAAACATCCACGGAGCGGCGAGATGGCCAACGCGTGCGACGAAGCTATAACCGCGAACGGCAACCACGGTCTGCAGCAAACCGAGCACGACGACGACGACGCACCAAGCCAGGCCGGTCGGCATCGTATCGGTGAACATGGGCATTTTGACGCCGGGGAAAGGGACGCCGACGGCGGTGGCGGAAACCGTTACCATCGCGCCGGCGAGGAAACAAAAGAGGACGCCGTTGGCGACATTGTAAAATGAGACGAGTTTCCGGCCGCAGATTTTCTCTAGTTTATAATAGAGAGTCAGGCGTATGTCCGTGGCGATTTGCGCTGTCAGATAACGCCAGGTGAGGACGGCGAGGATGTTCCCGATCAGCAGGCCAAAAATCACGTCCACGGCGGAGGCGCCCCAAGCGATGAACAGCGGTCCCAGCATGAATTCGGTGCCGGCGGTGTGCTCGCCTGCATACATGCCCCAGAAAGAACTGGGACCTTTGAGGGCTTTGTCCGGAACGCGTTCGCGTTCGTATTCGTTGATGGGCTCGTCGGGGGTGGAGATCGATGCGTCAGCCATGAGTTTCTAGAGGTTCGCCCGTCGCGGGGATTTTGCGGCGAGGCGCGCAGATGCGGCACATAGATGCGGCCCATGTCAAACCCGAGCGATGCGGAGCGATTGAACCGGTCCGTTCAACCCGCGGCAGCCGCAGCCGAACAATGATGCGGTAATGAACCGCGAATAGACGCGAATGCCAGAGACAGTCGGTTGGGAATTACCGATGTCACAGTTGAGTGAGTTGCTCAAGGATGTCGCGACGTCTCATTCGCGTCCATTCGCGGTTGAAATGAATAGTTGCGCTATGCCTTAACCACTATCGTGCCGGCGATC
>DAITQE010000295.1:0-1587 GCA_036833235.1 Opitutus sp. | reverse complement strand
GAGGCAGCGACGGTCGTCACGAAAAATCATACACCAATCCGTGACGTGAAATCCGAACCGGAGCGCGAGACCGAGGACGGGAATCACGAAGCCGAGAAGGGCGCCGATAATCGTGATCAGAAGTTCACGTTTGACCCAGGCATGGACGAAACCCGCCTGACTGCCGTCCGCTATCCGGACGACACGAATGCCGACAATCCGTTTGCCGATCGATTGGCCACGCGTGCTCAGCATCACGATTTGGACGACCAGCAACGCGAGAGAGCCCAACATCAACACGGATAGTCCGAGGACGAGTTGCTGGAGATCGAGTTGTTCCAAATCGGGCTTCTCTCCCTTGGCCGCGGAGACCACGAGCTGCACGAACTGGCCGCCGAGCATGAGCATGCCGGGAAGGCTGGCGATAATTTCGAAAGCCCAATCAATCAACCGCGCACCGAGTCGGGTGCCGCGTTCGGCCAATTCGTGCGGGACGACGGTTGCAGGGGCATCACCCGCCGCGGCCATGAACGGCGGAACTTCACCCGGCTCGGCGAACTCCGGGAAATCTCCCAAGCGCCGCAACTCGTCGGAACCGGCGGCGCGCGCTTTCGTATCGAGATTTGCCCGACCGGCGGTAATCCAGGCGCGCACTTGGGCCGTCGTCGCCGGACCGTATTCCTTACCATCTCCGCCGATGATCGTGAACATCTGGCGAACGGAATCAGCGGTTTAACAAACGTCAACGCCGCCGGGAGTGGACTTGAGAGCCGAGAGTTGAGAGCCGGACGACACGGAGGGCGTCCCTCCATTGGAAAAACGCTATTTCTGGGTCACGGCAGATCGATGCTCCGTTCGGACGGCTCGGGGTTTTGTCGAAAGAACAGCGCGGTGTGGCCGACGGCGCCGACGCAGAGGCAACGCCCCTCGTCCGCAATTTGGCTGCAAAGGACCGGTCGCTCGTCGCGCTCCGTTCCGAGGAAGCGGATTTTCACGAGTTCATGCGTTCGCAGCTGCTTCTGGAGCTCAGCGAAGAAAGCGGGCGTGAGGCCTCCTTTGCCGAGTTTTAGTGCGGGTTGCAGGGTTTGACCCAGTCCGCGGAGAAACGATTTCTGCGCGCCGGTGAGGGGAAATTCATACATGATTATCGCAGGTTCACGGATTGCCTGCACTTCGCCAAGGACGGATTCAGGGATGAGCCCATGGGCTTTCGTTTTGATCGCGCAATCCGTTGCGTCGTAGGCCGCGAGCTTGCTCGCGCTCCAATCGCGCCAGCAAGCTGGCGGCCTTTGCACAGCACGGATCGGCGGTTTGATGACACGGCGTTGATTGGGATCGCAAAATGGAAATTCCGACCGGGAATTAAAAATGGACGGCGCGTGAACGTCCGAATGATGCAGCCGTTGATCTTCGACGTGAGAGAGAACGACTGAGTTAACCACGAATGGACACGGATGAACACGAATGGAAATACCGACGGATCGAGCAGTACGAACAAGCCACTGAAGAATTTTTAATCACGGATGAACACGGATGAGTCCCCGTCGGAATCTGTGTTTATCGGTGTTCATCCGTGGTTGAATTTGGTTTGGGAAACTTGATCTGTTC